>DASYMT010000143.1:0-4839 GCA_036008925.1 Acidimicrobiales bacterium
GTGCTCCTCGTCGTCCACCACCAGCACGAGGGGTAGTCGGGTCTCGGGCATCAACTGCCTTTCTGCCTGCATGCCTCTATGCAACCGGCCTCTGCTGGGCCAAGTCTGGGGGCACCCTGGGAAAACCCTCAGAACCGCCGACTCGACCGAGCCCGTCCTACCATGCCTGCATACAAGCTGAGGGGGTCGCAATGGCGGAAGTGGCGGCAACGGCGGAAGACCCGATCACCACCGGCGAGCAGGCCGTGGCCAAGCTCACGTCCTTTCCCTACCCGAAGTGGGACGCCACCGACCACGAGATCGACATGGTGATGAAGGGCGGCATCACCAGCGGCGTGGTCTACCCGCTGGCCGTCTGCCAGTTGGCCACCACCCGCCGGTTCCGCAACGTGGGCGGCACGTCGGCGGGCGGCATCGCTGCAGGCATGGCCGCGGTGGCCGAGCTGGGCCGGGACAACGGCGGCTACAACCGGCTGGCCGAGCTGCCCAACGACCTGGGCACCGACCTGCTGGCCATGTTCCAGCCGAGCCCCGGCACCAAGCCCCTCTTCGACGTGCTGCTGGCGGGCCTCGACAAGGAGAAGGGCAAGACGGGCCGGGCCCTCGGCATCGTGGCCGCCGTGGTCAAAGGCGGGGCCGTGGCCTTCGCCGTCGCCATGGCCGCCATCATGCTGCTGGCCTTCTGGGGCATCGTGCTGGCCGCTGGCGCGCCCCACCACGGAGGCGACTGGGGCCGCATCGCCCTCGCCCTTGTGTTCGTGCTGCCCCCTGCCCTGCTCATCGCCGTGCTGGCCGCGGTGGCGGGCCTGGCCCTCACTGGCAAGAAGCGGCTGGAGGCCAACGGCTACGGCCTGTGCATCGGGTCGGCCGGGACCGACTGGCCCACGGCGGCGCCCGCCACGCCCACCTGCGAGCCCTTTGCCGACTGGCTGCACGCCAAGCTCAACGTGGTGGCCGGGGTCGAGCGCCACCAGGTCCTGACCTTCGGCGACCTGTGGGGCCCGAACCCGGCCGACCCCAGGGTGCGGCTGGAGATGATGACCACCAACGTCACCTTCTGCCGGCCCGAGCGCCTGCCCTTCCACCACAACAAGTACTTCTTCTGCCCCACCGAACTGCGCCGCTACTTCCCCGTCCCGGTGGTGCAGCACCTGCTTGACCACGGCCCGCCCTCGACCAGCAGCGCGTGGCACTGCCCCGACCACGGCGACGAGCTGCGCCACGTCCCCCCGGCCGAGCACCTCCCGGTCATGCTGGCCGTGCGCATGACGCTGAGCTTCCCCGGCCTCATCAGCGCCGTGCCCCTCTTCGCCATCGACCGGGCGGGCGATCACCAAAAGCCGGTGCGCTGCTGGTTCTCGGACGGCGGGGTGAGCAGCAACTTCCCCATCCACTTCTTCGACTCGCTGTGGCCCCGGCGCCCCACCTTCGGCATCAGCCTCAGCCCCTACCCGCCCGACCGGGAGCGCAGGGACGTGTACCTGCGCAAGCCCAGCACCACGCCCCAGCCCCGGGTGCGCAGCACCACCAGTCTGTTGGGCTTCGTGGCCTCCCTGCTCGACACCCTGCAGAACTGGTCGGACGAGGGCCAGTCCATGCTCCAGGGCTACAGCGACCGCATCGTGGAGGTGCACCACGAAGAGGACGAGGGCGGCATGAACCTCAACATGCGCCGGGACCAGATCATGAGCATGTGCCTGCGGGGCTATAAGGCCGCCCTCGCCCTCGACGCCTTCGACTTCGGCCACCACCGCGACGTCCGCTACCGCACGGCCATGGCCCAGCTCGACCGGGCCGTGCGGGACATGGCCCGCAAGTACGACCTGCCCCTCCCCAACGGCGAGGCCGGCTACCGCCAGATCATCGGCCATCCCGGCAAAGTGGCCCGCACCGACACCCTCCTCACCCTCGCGGGGCGCCCACCGGGGCCGTACACCGGTGCCCCGCCCGTCCCCCCGCCGCCGGACTTCACGGCCGACGAGCCCAAGCCCGTGCCCGACCTCCGCATCGTCACCCACTTCTGATGCGCTGCGGCGTCCTCATCGTCTCGCTCGTCGCCACCGCGCTGTTGTCCAGCGCCATGGGACGACAGGCCCGGGTGATGAAGGCGACGGGCGGCGTCGGCATCGTCCCGCTCGAGCTCATCAGGTCGTGGGCCAGGGCCGACCCGCTGGTCGAGCGTTGGCGTACCAACGACCGGGGCCGGGGGCTGCGGGCGGCCCGCCAGTCCCTGCTGCTCGACTTCGCCTTCATCGTGGCCTACGTGGTGCTGCTGGTGACCCTGGCCGCCTGCGCGGCCGACCACGCCGAGGCCCGGGGGTGGACGGGCTGGGCCCTTGCCGCCCGAGTGGCGGGCGGCACCGCACTGGTCGCGGGCCTGTCCGACGTGGTCGAGGACACGGCCCTGCTCCTGGTGCTGCGGGGCGATCACAGCCAGGACTGGCCCCGCCTCGCCTTCTGGAGCGCAGTGGTCAAGTTCTCCGGGCTCGCCGGTGCCGCCGTGGTGCTGGTGACGGTGGGCGTGGCCTTTGCCGCCGCCTAGTTGTGGCAGAGCTCGTCAGAAGCCGACCCGACCTGGCCGTCCACCCACGCCACCTTGGTGCAGGCGGGCGGGTTGCCCGCGAAGACGGCGTCGAGGCGCTGGAAGCCGAGCTTCGACACGATGTGCGTGGTCGACATCTCCGAGGCGTGGCCCGCCAGCGGCGACCGGTAGCCGGGCTGGACGTTGTTGGCCACCGCGCCCGACAGGGTCGTCTCGCGCTCCGACTCGTCGGACTTCAGCGTGACGGTGAAGTACTGGGTGGGGATGCGGGCCGCGGTGAGCGCGGCGAACATCTCCTGGCTCTGGTTATAGGGCACCAGGCCGTCGTCCACGCCCTGCACCAGCACCACGCCCTTGAGCCCCGCCGCCTTCATGTCGGACGCGTGCAGGACGTTGGTGCGGGCCCGGAACTCGTCGGGGTGCGACTCCAGAGGACCACCCGTCTGGGCCTCGATGGCGGCCGCCGCGCTGGGCAGCGCGACGCGGGCCTCCATGTAGGTCTCGATCAGGTTGTTGACGCCCTCGATGTCGATCCACCAGTCGAACAGGGGCGTAGTGCCGTCGGCCCGCTTGGCCCCGGCCGCAGCCATGATCCCGGACGTGTTGCCGCCCAGGCTCACGCCGTAGTTGACGATGGTGGTGGCCGTCGAGCAGGTCGCCTGGAAGAGCTGGGCGGCGGCGATGCCGTCCTCGGCCGCCTCCTTCACCGGCCAGCCCGCAGTGTCGGGCACGCCGGGCTTCTTGAAGGTCGGGAGGAAGGTGAGGCCCCGGCCATCCATAGCGATGGCGATCACGTGCAGGCTGGCGGCCACCCGGGCCGCGTGCTCCTGCCAGGAGTAGGACGAGTGGCCGTAGCCGTGGGAGAACACGACGATGCCCACCGGGTTGGTGTCGGGCACCGCATAGAAGCCCTCGGCCGTGCCGCCCGCCACGGGGAGGGTGAAGTGGACGGCGCCCGGGTCGGTGTCGGTGCAGGGCACGACGGTGGCGTGGGCCGGGGTAACGCCGGAAAGCCCCAAAACGGAAGCAACGGCGGCGAGAAAGACAGCGAGACGACGAACCATGTTCATGTGTTCGTCAGCGACGGCTGTCAGTCCTCTACGACAGTGAGCTTCACCTCCACGTTGCCGCGCGTGGCGTTGGAGTAGGGGCACACCTCGTGGGCCCGTTCGATGAGCGACTGGGCCGTGTCCCGGTCGACCCCCGGCAGCTCGGCGTCGATCTCCACGGCCAGGCCGAAGCCGCCCGAGTCGTTGGGGCCGATGCCCACCCGCACGGTGACGGCCGACTCGGCCACGTCGACCTTGGCCCCCCGGGCCACCAGCTTGAGCGCGCTGTGGAAGCACCCCGCATAGCCGGTGGCGAAGAGCTGCTCGGGGTTGGTGCCCGGCCCGCCGGGGCCGCCCAGCTCCTTGGGCACCACCAGTTGCACGTCGACGTGCCCGTCGGTGGACGCCGCGCGTCCCTCGCGGCCGCCCCACGCCGTGGCCTCGGCCGTGTAAAGAGTCTCCATCCGGACATTCTGCCCCTGTTCGTCAAGCTGCGCCCCGAGCGGGCCGATCCAAAAGGCATGGCCGCCCTCGACACGCTCTTGCACGCTGGCCTCGCCGTGCTCGGCCTCGACGGCCGCGTCGTCCTCGTCCTCCTCGGCGCCGATGCCGACGAGGCCGCTGAGGACTGGCGGGCCGAGGGCTACACGGTCCAGCCCGTCGCCCTCCCCTTCGACTGACGCCTCGCCCGATCCCGGCCGCGGCGTAGCGTGCGGGCATGCCCCGCATCGCACCGCTCACAGACGCCGACCTGACTGACGAGCAGCGCGAGCTGCTGGGCGGCGTCCGCCTCGACGGCCCCGCCGCCAACATCTTCGGCACCCTGGTCCGCCACCCCGGCCTGTTCCGCAAGTGGCTGCCCTTCGGCGGCAAGCTCCTGGCGGGCAAGCTCCCCGCCCGGGACCGCGAGATCCTCATCCTGCGCACGGGCTGGAACTGCGGGACCCACTACGAGTTCGGCCAGCACGTGGTCATCGCCAAGGGCGCGGGCCTGAGCGACGACGACATCCGGGCCGTGGTGAAGGGCACGGGGCCCGACGGGCTGCTCATCGCCGCGGCCGACGAGCTGCACGCCGACTCGCGGATCGCCGACGCCACGTGGGCCGCGCTAGCCGACCGCTACGACGAGCGCCAGTTGCTGGAGGTCCCGTTCGTGGTCGGGCACTACCACATGGTCGGCTTCGTCCTGAACTCCCTCGGCGTCGAGCGCGAGCCCGGCGTGCCCGGCTTCGAGGACTTCGGCTAGAC
>DASYMT010000144.1:0-2658 GCA_036008925.1 Acidimicrobiales bacterium
CGAGAGCCAGTCGGCGAGGGTGCATGCGGACTCCAGTGCTCATGCGCTGCCTGGGGCAGGCGGTGCAACATGCCGCCACCGCTGCCCTGTCGGTGCTCGCTTGTACGTGCTGGTGCTGCTGCTTGCTGGATGCGTCCGACCCCCAGGCGCCCGGCCACCTTATGCCCGCCGCCGATATCGCTGACACCGCGCCAGGCCGGCCTGCTAGAAGACCTTCATGGCCCACAACGCCAGTCCCGACCCCGGCCAGGCCGGTGCTCCAAGCGAGGGCGGTGCTGCGGCCCGGGTGCACCGCTATACCGTCCGCTGCTCATGGTCGGGATCGACTGGTGTGGGCTATGAGGCGTACGACCGGGCCCACGCCGTGTCGGCCCCGCCCGCCCATCTCGGTCCGGCCATGTCGTCCGACCCCGCCTTCCGGGGCGATGCCCGGCTGTGCAACCCAGAGCAGCTCTTGGTGCTGGCCGCCGCCTCGTGCCAGCTCCTGTCATTCCTCGCCGTGGCCGCCCGGACCCGCATCGACGTCGTCGCCTACGAGGACGAGGGGGAGGGGGAGATGCCCGAGGACGACCAGCCGATGCGGCTGACCCGCATCACCCTGCGGCCCCGCATCACCGTGGCGGGCGACGTGGCCGAGTCCCGAGTGCGGCATCTGGTCAAGGTGGCCCACCGCGAGTGCTTCATCGCCAACAGCCTGCGCACTGAGATCCTCGTGGAGCCGGTGATCGTGGTGGATCCCGCCATCGGGGTGCGGCCCGCATAGCCGCTTTGGGCGGGCGGTGCCGGGGGTAGGACGCGTGCGGCACAACGGCGGCCTGCCCGTTGTGGGGTCGCCCCGATCGAACGAGGAGATGCCATGGCCCAGCGCCTCAGGGACGTCATGACCCCCAACCCGGTGACCTGCCCCGTCGACGCGACCCTTGTGGAGGTGGCCCGGCTCATGCGGGACCGGGACATCGGCAACGTGATCGTGCTCGAAGAAGACCGCCTGGCCGGGATCCTCACCGACCGCGACATCGTGGTGCGCGCCGTGGCCGCCGAGCGGCCGTTCGACACGCCGATCGGCGAGATCGTCTCTCGCGACGTGGTGGCCATGGCGCCCGACGACGAGGTGGCAGACGCCGTGCAGGTCATGCGGGAGCGGGCCATCCGGCGGGTTCCGGTCGTCGACGGCGGGCGCCCGGTGGGGATCGTGTCTATCGGCGACCTGGCCGTGGAGCGGGACCCCGACTCGGCGCTGGCCGACATCTCCGCCTCTCCGCCCAACAACGACTGAGCCGGCGCACCCCGCGCCCCCGCGGCCCCGGCCGTGCTCCACGCTTTGGTCGCGCTGACGTCGGTATGCCGACGTGGGCGCGATCAGAAGGGCAGGTTCCGGGCGCGGCGCGACTCCCATACGATCGAGTCGGCCGCACCAGTCGGCCGAAACGGGCGGGCGGATCGGCCGTTTCCCGCCCGCCGGGGCTCGGGTATGGGTGCAGTAATGGCCACAACTGCTTCCGTTGACGACCTCGTCGCCGAGGGACGGCGCCGGGGCTGCCTGGAGTTCTCCGAGGTCGAGCAGGTCGGTCGGCGGCAGGGCCTGGACGACGACAGCCTGGCCGACATGTGCGACGAGCTGCGCAACCGCGGCGTTGTCCTGCGCGACGACTGCGGCAAGCGAGCCGGGCGTACCGAGGTCGGCCTGAAGGACATCGCAGTGGCTACGGGCGACGCCTTGCGCCTCTTCCTGGACGAGATCGGCCAGTACCCCCTGCTCACTGCGGCGCAGGAGGTCGAACTGGCCAAGCGCATCGAGCAGGGCGACAAGGCGGCCAAGGACGAGATGGTGAACGCCAACCTCCGGCTCGTGGTCCACATCGCCAAGCGCTACCAGAACCAGGGCCTCATCCTGCTCGACCTCATCCAGGAAGGGATCTTCGGGCTCATCCGGGCCGCCGAGAAGTTCGACTGGCGCCGGGGATTCAAGTTCTCCACCTATGCCACCTGGTGGATTCGCCAGGCCCTTCAGCGGGCGCTCCAGAAACAGGCGCGCGAGATCCACCTGCCCGTGCACGTGGCCGAGCGGGCCCGCCGCATCGAGCGAGTGCGCGAGGAGCTGGTCAGGAAGCTGGACCGGGAGCCCACCGACCAGGAGCTGGCGGACGAGACCGGCCTGTCGATCCGCCAGATCACCGAGGTCCGCGACGCCGCCCGCGTCGTGGCCAGCCTCGACCAGCCCGTGGGCGAGGAGGCCGACGCCTCGCTGGGCGACCTGCTCCCTGGCGACCGCGGCGAGTTCACCGAGGACATCCATGTGAGCCTCCAGGAGAAGGACGTGCGCCACGCGGTGGCCGCCCTGTCCGAGCCCCAGCGCAGTGTGGTCCGACTCCGCTACGGCATTGGCGGGGGCGACCCGATGTCGCTGTACCGCGTGGGCCGCGAGCTGCACATGGCCCCCCGCCGCGTGCGGGCCCTGGAGGAGGATGCCCTCACCGCCCTGGCCATCCGGCGCGAGCTCGACGCCCTAGGCGAGGCCGTCTAGCTGTAATGGCCACGGACGTTGTTGACGGTCCTCGAATGAGTTGAGCCTCCGGGCGAGTGTGGAGCTGCTACCGCACCCACTCACCCTGGAGGCTCGAAGTGCACCGTAACGCTCCCCTCACCATCGAAGGTCGA
>DASYMT010000145.1:0-4283 GCA_036008925.1 Acidimicrobiales bacterium
TGAACGACCCGGAGGAGTACCACCGCCAGTCGCCCATGGCGTACGTCCACGACATCGACACGCCGGTGCTCATCATCCACTCCGAACAGGACCTGCGCTGCCCCGTCGAGCAGTCGGAGGAGCTGTTCACCGCCCTGCGCCTGCTGGGCAAGGAGGTCGAGTACGTGCGCTTCCCGGGGGAGAGCCACGAGCTCACCCGCTCGGGCGCGCCACGGCACCGGGTGGAGCGGTTCGAGATCCTGCTCGACTTCTTCGCCCGCAAGCTCAAGGGCTGAGGGCCGAAGCCCGCTACCCGAGGCGGGCCAGCTCCAGCAGCTCGCCGAGCGACGCCCCCGGCCGGCCCACGACGACCCGGGCCGACAGCTCCTCTCTGGCCCGCTCGCCGTAGCGGCGCGAGTCGCGCTGGACGGCCGCGTCGGTCACCGACACCACCACTAGGTCGGCGCCCTCCCGCTTGGCCAGCGCGGCGAGCTGGTCGCACGGGACCTGGGTGCCCAGGTGGTGCACCCGCCACCGGTCGGCCCGCAACGCCATCGACGCCATCACCCCCGGCAGCTCGTGCGACTCGCCCGGCGCGGTGGTCACCACGGCCACGCCGCGGGGCCTGCCCCGCGGGTGGGTGGAGATGCGGGCCAGCAGGCGGGTGCTGATGGCCGAGGCCCGGTGCTCGTCGGCCAGCGTGACCCGGCCCTTGGCCCACGAGTCGCCCAGGCGGCGCAGGGCGGGGGTGAAGAGCTGCTCGCACAGCTCGGCCGCGTCGGAGCGGCCCTCGTGCAGGCGGTCCACCACCTGGCGCCCGCTCAGCTCGTCACCGAGGACAAGGGCGTCGTACAGGCGGTCGACGTGCGGGGCCCAACTCCGCACCCTGGTGCGCGACGGGGGCGGCATGGGTGCCGACCGCTGCTCCCGGAAGCGGTCCACCTCGCCCGGGTCGACCTCGTAGCTGACGCCAACCTTCACCGCAGGCAGCGCCCCCTCGCGCACCCACCGGTAGGCCGTCTGGTAGTGCACGCCCAATTCCTCAGCCGCCGACTTCAAGTCCACCCGGCCATTCAACGCTATTTGTCCCGAATTTTTCACCCCCCATATGGGGGGTATTTGCACAGGGCGGTCCAGCTTTCGTCTTCCAGCCGCCCGAAAGGCGCCCGCATCGGCGCCGGGCGAGCATGGGCTGCTCGGCCCGGGCGGTCATCGCGGCCGTGGCGGTCGAGCGCGGCCCGGGCCTTGCCATCGTGCCGGTTCTGTAGGACCGCCCGTTCCGCCCGTCTGCCCTGCGCACTAGCTTCGACGCGTGGGCATCATGGACGAGGACGTGGCCCGGGTGAAGGCCGCCACCGACTTCGTCCAGATCGCGTCCGAGCACATGGCCCTGCGCAAGGTGGGCCGGCGCTGGCAGGGCCTGTGCCCGTTCCACGCCGAGAAGAGCCCGTCGTTCTCGGTCAACGCCGAAGAGGGCCTGTACCACTGCTTCGGCTGCCAGGCCTCGGGCGACGTCATCAAGTTCGTGCGCGAGATCGACCACGTCGACTTCGTGGAGGCGGTCGAGCGCCTGGCGGCCAAGGCGGGCATCCAGCTCCGCTACGACGACGCCACCGAGGGCCGCGACCGCAAGCGCAAGACCCTGCTCATCGAGACCATGCAGCAGGCCGTCGACTGGTACCACCAGCGCCTGCTCTCCGGCCCCGACGGGGCCAAGGCCCGCGCCTATCTGCGGTCCCGGGGCTACGACGGCGACGTGGTGCGCCGCTTCAAGATCGGCTGGGCCCCCGACGAATGGGACGCGCTGGTGAAGGCGCTGCACGCTCCCGTGGACGTGCTGAAGGACACCGGGCTCGGCTTCGTGAACCGGCGGGGCCGCCAGCAGGACGCCTTCCGGGCCCGGGTGATGTTCCCCATCTTCGACGTGTCGGGCAAGGCGGTGGCCTTCGGCGGCCGGGTCCTGCCCGGCGGCGAGGGGCCGAAGTACAAGAACTCGCCCGAGACCGCGCTCTACTCCAAGAGCGGCACGCTCTACGCCCTCAACTGGGCCAAGGAGGACGTGGTCAAGGAGGGCGAGGTCGTGGTGTGCGAGGGCTACACCGACGTGATCGGCTTCTTCGAGGCGGGGGTGCCGCGGGCGGTGGCCACCTGCGGCACGGCTTTGACCGAGGAGCACTTCCGGTCGATGAAGAAGTTCGCCAACCGGGTGGTGCTGGCCTACGACGCCGACGCGGCCGGGCAGGCTGCGGCCGAGCGCTTCTACGAGTGGGAGCGCAAGTACGAGATCGACGTAGCCGTGGCCGCCCTGCCCCCCGGACAGGACCCGGGCGACGTGGCCTTCAGCGACCCCGGCGCGCTCCAGACGGCGGTCAAGGGGGCCAAGGCCTTCCTGGCCTTCCGGCTCGAGCGCGTGCTGGGCAAGGCCGACCTGCGCTCGCCCGAGGGCCGGGCCCGCACGGCCGAGGCCGCGCTGGCCGTCATCGCCGAGCACCCGAACGACCTGGTCCGCGACCAGTACCTCATGGAGGTGGCCGACCGCTGCCGCATCGAGCCCGACCGCCTGCGCCAGATGGTGGGCCGCGACGGCAAGGTCGCGCCGGTCCGCAGACCCGAGCAGCGCGGCGCCCGTCCTGAGCAGGCCGGGCCTGAGGTGGAGGCGCTCAAGCTGGCCCTGCACCGGCCCGAGGCGGTGGCCCACCTGCTCGACGAGGTGCTGTTCGAGGACGAGCTGCATCGGGCCGCCTTCATGGCCCTGGCCGCGTCGGCCACCCTGCACGACGCCATCGAGTCGGCCGACGCGGGCGCGGCCGAGCTGTTGCACAGGCTGGCGGTGGAGGACACCGACGCCGAGCCCGAGGACGTGGTCGCCCGGCTGGCCGACCGGGCCGTCACGCGCGTCCTGCACCTGCTGGAGGCCGAAGCGCGCAGCGCCCCCGACCGGTTCACCGAGCTGTCGCCCACCGTGTCGTGGCTCCGGCTGACGGTTGAGCAGCTCCGTGAGCCTCCGACCCGGGTCGGGGCTTTCGAGGCATTGGTAGCCTGGCTCAAGCAGAACAATCAGGGGGTGGAATGATCGAGGGGGCGTCACCGCTCTCAATGCCGGAGGATGGCTCCTCCGACGTACCGGCCGGCGAGTGGGCAGCCCTGCTCGCCGAGGGCAAGAAGCGCGGCTCGCTTTCCATGGAGGACCTGGTCTTCGTCCTGAAGTCGGTCGAGCTCACCCCCGACCTGATCCTCAGCGTGGTGGGCAAGGTGCGGGCCGAGGGGATCCGCTACGAAGCCGACGAGCCCGACGTCGACGCCGAGCTGGCCCCCGAGGAGCTGGCCGCCGTCGTCGACGAGGTCGCCCCCGAAGAGGCCGCCCCCCGCCCGGCCCGGGCGGCGAGGACGGCCCGTCCGGCCGAGGCCTTCGAGGAGCGCATCGCCGACCTGGAGTCGCGTGCGGGCGCCGGGGCCGACCCCGTGCGCATGTACCTCAAGGAGATCGGCAAGGTCCCGCTGCTCTCGGGCGAGGAGGAGGTGCTGCTGGCCCGGCGCATCGAGGGCGGCGTGCAGTCCACGGAGCGACTGGCCGAGTGGGTCGAGAAGCTGGGCGCGCTCGACGCCGTGCCGTGGGACGACCGCCGCACCGAGCAGCGCACCATCGCCGATGGGCGCAAGGCCAAGCAGGTCCTCATCGAGGCCAACCTGCGGCTGGTGGTGTCGATCGCCAAGCGCTACCGAAACCGGGGCATGGCCTTCCTCGACCTCATCCAGGAAGGCAACCTCGGCCTCATGCGGGCGGTCGACAAGTTCGACTACACCAAGGGCTTCAAGTTCTCGACCTACGCCACCTGGTGGATCCGCCAGGCCATCACCAGGGCCATCGCCGACCAGGCCCGCACCATCCGCATCCCGGTGCACATGGTGGAGACCATCAACAAGGTGGGCCGGGTGCAGCGCCAGCTCCTCCAGGAGCTGGGCCGTGAGCCCACGGTGGAGGAGCTGGCCTTCCGGGTGGAGATGTCGCCCGCCCGGGTGCGCGAGATCCTGCGCATCGGGCAGGACACAGTGTCGCTGGAGCAGCCCATGGGCGAGGAGGAGGACTTCTCGCTGAGCGACACCATCGAGGACGAGGCCGCCATCGTGCCCGCCGACGCCGCGGCCCGGGCCCTGCTCAACGAGGCCATCCGCGACGCCCTCGACGACCTCACCGAGCGCGAGCGCCAAGTCGTGCGGCTGCGCTTCGGCCTGGAGGACGGGCAGGTGCGCACACTGGAAGAGGTGGGCAAGGAGTTCGGAGTCACCCGCGAGCGGATCCGGCA
>DASYMT010000146.1:0-2042 GCA_036008925.1 Acidimicrobiales bacterium
AGGCCCCGGCGGACACGATCGTGCTGACGATCAACGGGCAGACGGTCGAGGCCCTGCCCGGCGAGCTCGTGATCGAGGCGGCCGAGCGCACGGGCACCTACATCCCGCGCTTCTGCTACCACCCGCGCATGGAGCCGGTGGGCATGTGCCGCATGTGCATCGTGGACATCGACACCGGTCGCGGCCCGGCCCTCCAGCCCGCCTGCATGATCCCGGTGGCGCCGGAGATGGTGGTCGACTCCGAGAGCGACGCCACCAAGAAGGCGCAGGACGGCGTCCTCGAGTTCCTGCTCGTGAACCACCCGCTCGACTGCCCGGTGTGCGACAAGGGCGGCGAGTGCCCGCTCCAGGACCAGACGCTGGCCTTCGGGCCGGGCGAGACGCGGTTCGTGGAGGAGAAGCGCCACTGGGAGAAGCCCATCGCGCTGTCGGACCTGGTGCTGCTCGACCGCGAGCGCTGCATCCAGTGCGACCGATGCACGCGCTTCGCCGACGAGGTGGCGGGCGACGCCCTCATCGAGTTCGTGGGCCGGGGCGACCACATCGAGATCAACACGTTCCCCGAGCAGCCGTTCAGCTCGTACTTCTCGGGCAACACCGTGCAGATCTGCCCGGTGGGCGCCCTCACCGCCGAGCCCTACCGCTTCCGGGCCCGCCCGTGGGACCTGGAGCAGGTCGA
This sequence comes from Acidimicrobiales bacterium, assembly GCA_036008925.1. Lineage (GTDB taxonomy): Bacteria > Actinomycetota > Acidimicrobiia > Acidimicrobiales > JAUTXP01 > DASYMT01. The sequence goes on from DASYMT010000146.1 coordinate 680, forward strand.
GTCGACGTGCACCATGTGCTCGGTCGGGTGCCGCACAGCGGTGCAGTCGACGGCCAACGCGCTGACCCGGTACATCGGCATCGACAGCGACCCCGTCAACCACGGGTGGCTGTGCGACAAGGGCCGCTTCTCCTACGAGTGGGTCAACAGCGGCGAGCGGGTCACTGCTCCGTTGGTTCGGAAGGGTGACCAACTTGTGGAGGCGTCGTGGGGCGAGGCGCTGGAGGCGGCGGCTGCCGGTCTGCGCAACGCGGTGAGCGTGCACGGCAGCTCGTCGGTGGCCGTGCTCGGCGGGGCCCGCCTGCCCAACGAGGACCAGTACGCGTGGGCCAAGCTGGCCAAGTCGGTGCTCGGCACCGACAACGTGGACGCCCAGATGGGCGACGGCCTGCCCGCCGAGGTGGTGCTGGGCCTGCCCCGGGCCACCATCGACGACGCCTGCTCGGCCGACGCGGTGATCCTGCTGGCGCCGGACATCAAAGAGGAGCTGCCCGTCCTCTACCTGCGGCTGCGGGCCGCGGCGGTGGACGGCAAGGTCCCCCTGGTCGAGCTGTCGCCCCGCTCGACGGGCCTCACTCGGTATGCGGCGGCGTGGCTGGGCTACCGCCCGGGTGAGGCGGCAGCCGTGGCCCGCGCCCTCGTCGCCAACCAGTCGCCCACCGGCGAGGTGGGGGGTGTGTCGGCCGAGGCGCTGACCGCGGCCCGTCAGGCGCTGGGCCCGGGCCGCCAGGCCCCTAGTTCGAGCCCGGGCCGCCGGGTGGTCGTGGTGCTGGGCCGGCCGTCGCTGGCCGAGTCGGCCGCGTCGATCGTGGAGACGGCGGGCGTGCTGGCCGGGCTGCCCGGCGTGTCGTTCCTGCCCGCCCTGCGGCGGTCGAACGTCATGGGCGCGCTGGACATGGGCCTGGCCTCCGGCCTGCTGCCCGGGCGGGTCTCGCTGGACGCGGGCCGTGAGTGGTGGAGCCAGTCGTGGGGCCGCATCCCCGAGGACGAGGGCCTCGATGCCGCAGGCATCCTGGGCGCGGCGGCGGCCGGGCGGGTGCAGGGCCTGGTGCTGCTGGGCGCCGACCCGGCCACCGACTTCCCCGACCGCCAGTTGGCCCGACAGGCCGTGCAGGGCGCGGGGTTCGTGGTGGCGGTGGACACGTTCCTCACCGAGTCGAGCAGGCTGGCCGACGTGGTGCTGCCCGCGGCCGGGTATGCGGAGCGGCCGGGCACCACCACCAACCTGGAGGGCCGCATCACCCGGCTGGGCCAGAAGATCGTGCCGCCGGGCGTGGCCTGGCCCGACTGGATGATCGCCGTCGAGCTGGCCGAGCGGCTGGGCGGCGACCTGGGCGTGGAGTCGCTGGACGGGCTGTGGGAC
>DASYMT010000147.1:0-5364 GCA_036008925.1 Acidimicrobiales bacterium
CGTGCTCGCCGCTCACGATGCGCACCTTGTAGTCCACCAGCTCGAGCCGGGCCAGGCCGGGGTAGATCGTCTCGAGGGCCGACCGCAGGGCGGTGTCGAGCGCGTTGACCGGGCCGTTGCCCTCGCCGGTGGCGACGATGCGCTCGCCGTCCACCCACGCCTTGACGGTGGCCTCGGTGACGTAGCGCCCGTCGTCGCGGTGCTCGCTCATGACCCGGAACGACTCCAGCCGGAAGAAGCCCTGCTCCCACCCGCCCGCGCCCCGCATGAGCAGTTCGAGCGATCCGTCAGCCGCCTCGAAGTGGTACCCCTGGTGCTCCAGGTCCTTGAGCTGCTCCAGCACGCTCGTCAACGCGCCGCCGTCCAGGGCCAGGCCCAGCTCCTCGGCCTTGAACTGCAAGGTGGACTTGCCCGACAGCTCGCTCACCACGAACCGGGTGCCGTTGCCGACCGAGTCGGGGTCGATGTGCTCGTAGGCGTCGCGGGCCCGGGCGATGGCCGACGTGTGCAGCCCGGCCTTGTGGGCGAAGGCGGACGGGCCCACGAACGGCGACTGCGGGTCGAGGGTGATGTTCACCAGCTCGGCGATGTGGTGGGAGACCGGCGTGAGCCGCTCCAGCCGGTCCTCGGGGATGGTGCGCACGCCCATCTTCAAGCTGAGGTCGGGGATGATCGTGCACAGGTTGGCGTTGCCGGTGCGCTCGCCGTAGCCGTTGATGCAGCCCTGGACCTGAGTGGCGCCCATCTGCACGCCGACGAGCGTGTTGGCCACCGCCACGCCGCCGTCGTCGTGGAAGTGCACGCCCACGCCCACCCCGCTGAAGTGGGGCACGACCTGGGCCATCACCTGCTGCACCTCGTGGGGCAGCGTGCCGCCGTTGGTGTCGCACAAGACCAGCGCGTCGGCCCCCGCCTCGGCCGCCGCCTCGAGTACTCGCAGCGAGAACTCGGGGTTGCGCTTGAACCCGTCGAAGAAGTGCTCGGCGTCGAGGAAGACGCGCAGGCCCGCGGCCCGCAGGAACTCCACGGAGTCGCGCACCATGGCCACGGCCTCGTCGAACGACGTCCGCAGCGCCTCGGTGACGTGGTAGTCCCACGACTTGGCCACGATGCACACGGTCGAGGTGTTGGCCTTCACCAGGTGGCGCAGGGTCTCGTCGTCGTCGGCCCGGCCCCCGACCCGGCGGGTGGACCCGAAGGCGACCAGCGTGGCCGTCGACAGCGACAGCTCCGACGGCGCCCGGGCGAAGAACTCCACGTCCTTGGGGTTGGCCCCGGGCCAGCCGCCCTCGATGTAGTGGACGCCCAGGTGGTCGAGCTGCTCGGCGATGCGCAGCTTGTCGTCGACCGTGATGGACAGGCCCTCGCGCTGGCTTCCGTCGCGCAGGGTGGTGTCGTAGACCTCGACTGCCTCGGGGGCCTCAGGTGCCGACATGCTCGAGCCAGTCCTTGTAGCGGTCGACCTCGCCCTTCACCGTGGCGAAGAACGTCTCCTGGACCTTGCGAGTGATGGGGCCCGGTTCGCCGATCACCCGGTCGTCGACCGACTTGATGGGGACGACCTCGGCCGCCGTGCCCGACAGGAAGGCCTCGTCGCAGGTGTAGAGGTCGGAGCGCAAGATGTTGGCCGTCTCCACCTCGATTCCCAGGTCGCGGGCGATGGTGAAGACCGACTTCTGGGTGATGCCCTCGAGCGCGCCCGCAGACACTGGCGGGGTGATGATGCGGCCCTCCTTCACCATGAAGATGTTCTCGCCCGTGCACTCGCTCACGTAACCCTGGGGCGACAGCAGCACGGCCTCGTCGTAGCCCGCCTTGAGGGCCTCGACCTTGGCCAGCGACGAGTTGATGTACATGCCGGTTGCCTTGATGGCGGGCGGGATGGCGTTGGGGTCGTGGCGCTGCCAGGAGCTGACCTTGAGGCGCACGCCGTGGGTGATGCCCTCGTCGCCCAGGTAGGTGCCCCACGGCCACACCGCGATGGCCACGTTGATGGGGCAGGGCAGCGGGTTGAGGCCCATCTCGCCGTAGCCGGTGTAGATGATCGGGCGGATGTAGCACGAGTCGATGTGGTTGACCCGCACAGTCTCCTTGGTGGCCTCGATGAGCTGCTCGACCGAGAACGGCACGTCGATCAACAGCATCTTGGCCGAGTTGAACAGGCGCACGATGTGGTCGGTGAGGCGGAACACGGCCGGTCCCTGGGCGGTGGCGTAGGCCCGGATCCCCTCGAACACGCCGTACCCGTAGTGCAGCGTGTGGGTGAGGATGTGGATGTTGGCCTGCTCCCACGGGACCAGCTCGCCGTCCATCCAGATCTTCTCGGTCGGGGTCAGCGGCATTGCAGTTGCTCCTTCGTTCTCAGACTCTCGACGCCACGGCGTCGCCCAGTTCTGCGGTGGTCCCCGTCATGGGGATGACGTCCTGCATGGCTTTGTTGATACGAGCGGCGGCGTCGCCTTCGCCCAGGAACTCGAGCATCATCGCCGCCGACCGGATGGCGGCCAGGGGGTTGGCCTTGCCGGTGCCGACGATGTCGGGGGCCGAGCCGTGGACCGGCTCGAAGAGGGAGGGGCCGGTGCGGGCCGGGTTCAGGTTCGCCGACGCGGCCAGACCGATGCCCCCGGCTACCGCGCCGGCCAGGTCGGTGAGGATGTCGCCGAAGAGGTTGTCGGTGACCACCACGTCGTAGCGGCCCGGGTCCTCGACGAAGTAGATGCACGCCGCGTCGATGTGGTTGTAGGCGGTGCCCACCTCGGGGAAGTGGGCCGCCACGGCGTCGAACGTGCGCTGCCACAGGTCGCCCGCGAAGGTCAAGACGTTGGTCTTGTGGACCATGGTCAGGTGACGCTTGGGCCGTTGTTGGGCCAGCTCGAAGGCGAAGCGCACACAGCGCTCCACGCCCATGCGGGTGTTGACCGAGCCCTGGGTGGCCACCTCGTCCGGGGTGCCCCGGCGCAGCACGCCGCCCTCGCCCACGTACGGCCCCTCGGTGTTCTCCCGCACCACGAAGCAGTCGAGGGGCCCGGTGGTGAAGGGGCGCAGGTTGATGTAGAGGTCGAGCTCGAAGCGCATCTTCAGCAGCAGGCCCCGCTCCAGCACGCCGGGGGGCACGTCTGGGGTGCCCACCGCGCCGAGCAGGACGGCGTCGAAGCCCCGCAGCTCGTCCAGCACCGCGTCGGGCAGGACCTCGCCGCTGCGCAGGTAGCGGGCCCCGCCCAGGTCGTAGTCGGCCGTGTCGAGGGCCACGTCCGCGGCCCGCACGACCTTCAATGCCTCGGCGATGACCTCTGGGCCGATCCCGTCGCCCCCGATCACTGCCACCTTGTGACTCACACATCGCTCCCGAGAAATGAAAAACCGCCCACTTCTGTGGACGGTCGAGAGCGCACACCGAGTTGTCGGCGTGCGCTACTGAATGACGATTACCTGGGTCGATAACACAGTGGGGTCAGTGTACCGACGGGCCCGCCGCTGTGCCAGCGGCGGGCCGCCGTCCGTGTCGAAACCGGGGCGCTACCCTGCCCCCCCATGAGCGACGTGTCTCAGACCCAGCTCTCCCGTGACGCCTACGACCGGCTCCAGGCCGAGGTCGAGGATCTGAGGACCCGAGGCCGGGTGGAGATCGCCCGGGCCATCGAGGCGGCCCGCATGCTGGGCGACCTGTCCGAGAACGGCGACTACCACGCGGCCAAGGACTCGCAGGGGAAGATGGAGGCCCGCATCCGCCAGTTGGAGGCGCTGCTCAAGACGGCGGTGATCGTGTCGGGCTCGGGCGACGTGGTGGGCGCGGGCTCGGTCGTCGGCATCCGCTACGAGGGCGACGAGGAGGTCGAGCGGTACCTCATCGGCTCCATCGAGGAGCGGCGCGACGACCTGGAGGTCATGTCCCCCTCGTCCCCATTGGGCTCGGCCCTGCTGGGCAAGCGCAAGGGCGACATGGCCGAGTACGAGGTCCCCAGCGGCGCCCGGCTCAAGGTGGAGATCGTCGAGGTCGGCACCTGAACCTCCGGGATCGGGGGTTCATCTCGGACGGCCTGACCGGGGCCCTCGTCGCCGCGGACGGGACGATCGACTGGTACTGCCCCGGCCGTTTCGACGCGGGCGCCGCGCTCTACTCCCTGCTCGACCCGGCGGGGGGGTGTGCGCGGATCGGCGCCGGGACGGCAGAGTCGGCCGGGTCCCAGTCCTATGTGGACGAGTCCAACGTGTTGCAGACGGTGCTGGGGTCGGGCGACGTCGAGGTGCTCGATTTCATGCCCCCCGGATCGGGCCGCATCGTGCGGGTGGTCACCGCCCGGCGGGGCCCGGTCGACGTAGCCGTGGACGTGGTGCCCGGCTGGGACTTCCGCCCGGCCCGTCGCGTGCATGCGTTCGCGCAGGGCATCGTGTTCGACGGGCTCGTCGTGCGCACCGGGTTCCCCGTCGAGGGCAGGCGGGGCGTGGTCCGGCTCGACGCGGGCGAGCGCTTCGTCGTCACCGTCGACCGGGCGGGCGAGACCGGGCACGAGCCCCTGACCGTCACCGCCGCCCTCGACCTGGCTGCGGCCACCCAGGAGGCGGCCCGGCGCGACCTGGCCGCGTCGACCTATGACGGCCCCTACGCCGCCGCCGTGCGCCGCAGCCTGCTGATGCTGCGGGCGCTGTCATATGCGCCGACCGGCGCGGTGGTGGCCGCGCCGACCACCTCGCTGCCGGAGCGCATCGGCGGCGTGCGCAACTGGGATTACCGCTTCTGCTGGCTGCGCGATTCCACCCTCACGCTGCTGGCATTGATGGACGGCGGCTACTACGACGAGGCGCGCCGCTGGCGCGACTGGCTGGTGCGCGCAGTGGCCGGCAGTCCCGCCCAGATGCAGATCATGTACGGCATCGCCGGCGAGCGCCGCATCCCGGAATGGCCCATCGACTGGCTGCCGGGCTACGAAGGCTCGCGTCCGGTGCGGGTGGGCAACGGTGCCGCAAGCCAGCTGCAGCTCGATGTCTACGGTGAAGTCATGGATACGCTCTACCAGGCGTGCAAGGGCGGCCTCGCCAGCGACGATGCGGCCTGGGCGCTGCAGCAGGCCCTGATGGCGCACCTCGAGACCGTCTGGCAGTTGCCGGATGCGGGCATCTGGGAGATCCGGGGTGAGTCGCGCCACTTCACCTATTCCAAAGTGATGGCCTGGGTTGCCGTCGACCGCGCGGTCAAGGCAGTCGAGCAGTTCAACGTGCAGGGGCCGGTGGCGCACTGGCGGGAGCTGCGCGAGCGCATCCATCGCGACGTTTGCACCAACGGATACGACCCGGCCCGGCGCAGCTTCGTTCAAGCCTACGGCTCTAAGGAGCTCGACGCGAGCCTGCTCCTCATACCGATCACCG
>DASYMT010000148.1:0-4726 GCA_036008925.1 Acidimicrobiales bacterium
GAGGCCTTGAGCGGAGGAGCCGACGCGTCGACCAGGCGCTGGGCCAACAGGGCGGCGGCCAGGGAAGCGTCCGAGCGCACCGTCAAGCGCCGACCGCCCTGGCCAGCACGACCGGGAGGACCGGCCCGCTCCCGGCCTCTCGGAGGGCCACGCCGACGGTGGTCAACGTCCAGCCGGAGTCGACGATGTCGTCAACCAGCAGAACGGGCGTGGGGGGCACCGGGCTCATGACCTCGAAGGCACCATAGACGTTGCCGAACTGCTGGGCGCTGTTCTCCATCTCCTTCTGCGGCCTGGCCTCCCGGGTCCTGCGCACGGCCTCCAAGAAGGGCAGGCCGAGCACGCCCGCCAGCCGCTCGGCGAACGCGGGCACCAGCTCCGGGTGGGCGGCCGAGGGCACGCACGCGACCCATTGCGGAGCAGGATCGGGGCCCCACCGGGCCAGCAGCTCGGCCATGGCATCGACCAGCTCGTCCCCGAACCCGCCGTCTCGGGACCGGCCCTGACGCACCAGCCTGCCCCAGCCCCCGTCGCCCGCGACGCTCAGGGCCCGTCCCGGCAGCAGGCGCAGGTCGAGCGCGATGTTGCCCCGCGGCGCCCCCGCAGCCGTCGGCCCCTTCGGCCACTGCTTGCGGGGCTCGACGGTGATGTGGGCGTGGCGCAGGAACTCGGCCGCCTCGGCGGCCAGGCCGGTATCGACCTCGGTCGGCCACCGCTTCCCGGTGCAGTTGTCGCACCGGCCGCACGGTTCGGCCTCCGGGTCATCGAGCTGGCGGCGCAGGAACGCCATCCGGCACTCGTCCGTGCGCCCGTACTCGACCATGGCCGCCTGCTCCTTGCGGCGGGTGGCGGTCACCCGGGCCACCCGGTCGGCGTCGTAGGCCCAGGGCTTGAGGGTCCGCTGCCACCCGCCGCCCCCGACCCGCTCGACGGCACCGTCGACCTCGAGCACCTTCAGCATGTTCTCCAGACGGCCGTGACGGATGTTGACCTCCTGCTCGATCTCGAACATCGTCATGGCCTCGGCCCGGGCGGCCAACAGCGCGACGACCTCCTCGGCCCGGTTCTGGGCCGGGAAGGCGCTCTCGATGAAGTAGTCCTGGATCTCCGCGTCCTCCCGTCCCCGCAGCAGGATGCCGACTGCCCGGTCCAGGCCCCGGCCCGCCCGCCCGACCTGCTGGTAGTACGCCACGACAGAACCGGGCGATTGGAAGTGGACGACGAATGAGAGGTCGGGCTTGTCGAACCCCATGCCCAGGGCGGAGGTGGCCACCACCACCTTCACCTCGTTCGCCAGCAGCTTCTCCTCCAGCGCCTCCCGCTCGGCGCCCTCGTGCTCCCCGGTGTAGGACGCGGCGTCGATCCCCTTGTGCTTCAGCCACTCGGCCACCCGTCGGGCGTCGGCCACGGTGAGGCAGTAGACGATGCCGGAGCCCGGCAGGTCGGCGATGACGGTGGCCAGCCACGCCAGCCGCTGGGCCGGTTCCGACAGGACGAGCGACGCCAATTCCAGGCTCTCCCGTCCGAGTGGCCCGCGCAGGACCTCCAGGCCCTCGCCGAGCTGGGCCGCGATGTCCTCGACCACCCGGTCGTTGGCCGTGGCTGTGGTGCACAGGACGGGCACGGTGCTGGGCAGCAGGCGAAGCACGCGTGAGATGAGCCGGTAGTCCGGCCGGAAGTCGTGGCCCCAGTCGCTGATGCAGTGGGCCTCGTCGACCACGAGGAGCCCGGCCTGTTTGACCAGGCCGGGCAGCACTCTGTCTCGAAACCGGTGGTTCTGAAGGCGCTCAGGCGAGACGAGCAGGACATCGATCCCCCCGGCCTGCACCTGCTCCTCCACTTCGTCCCACGCCTCGGTGTTGGCGCTGTTGATGGTGGCGGCCCGGATGCCCGCCCGCTCGGCCATCTGGAGCTGGTTGCGCATGAGGGCCAGCAGCGGCGAGATGAGCACGGTGGGCCCTGCGCCCTGGTCTCGCAGCAGCCGGGTGGCCAGGAAGTAGACGGCGCTCTTGCCCCAGCCCGTCCGTTGCACCACCAGAGCCCGGCCCCGGTGGTGGACGAGCCGGTCGATGGCCTCCCACTGCCCTGGCCGGAACCGGGCCGCGGGGTTGCCGGTGAGGATGTGGAGAAGGTGTTCCGCCTCGTGCTGTGTCGTCACAGCCCTGGATGGTACGGACAGGGTGTGACAACAACGTCGAGACGGCAGCCTGACCGGGTCGACGGCGATGTGCTAGCTCTTGCCTATGGACAGCAACCGCGTGTTGGCGCTGTGCGCCGATCTGAAGGCCGAGCACGAGGCCCTGGACTCCCGGGTCGGGGGCCTCGACCCGGCCGGGTGGACGACGCCGACCCCGGCCGAGGGCTGGGCCGTGCGGGACCAGATCAGCCACCTGGCCTACTTCGACGTGCAGGCCGGGCTGGCTCTCACCGACCCCGAGGAGTTCAAGCGCCAGGCCGACGCCATGCTGCGGGGCGAGGTCCCTGTGGGCGACACCGACCTGGGCCGTTCCGTGCCGCCCGCCCGGCTCTTGGCGTCTTGGCGCACGGGCCGGGCCGCGCTGCTGGAGACGGCGGCCGGGCAGGACCCGAACGTGCGGGTGGCCTGGTACGGCCCGCCCATGGGCCTGGCCAGCTTCATCACCGCCCGGCTCATGGAGACGTGGGCCCACGGCCAGGACGTGGCCGACGCGCTGGGCCTGCCGCCGGTGGTGAGCGAGCGCCTGCGCCACGTCGTGCACATCGGCGTGGGGGCGCGGGCCTACTCCTTCATGGTCCACGGCGTGACCGACCCCGGCGACCCGGTCCGGGTCGAGGCGCACGGCCCGTCGGGCGACGTGTGGACGTGGGGGCCGGACGACGCGGCCGACCTGGTGTCAGGCGACGCGGTGGAGCTGGCCCTGCTGCTCACCCAGCGCCGCCATCGCGACGACGTGACGCTGAAGGTCGAGGGCGCGGTGGCCGAGCAGTGGCTGTCGATCGCCCAGTCGTTCGCCGGGCCTGCGGGGACGGGCCGGGCCGCGGGCATGCCCCGGGTGGCGGGGTAGCAGCGATGGACTTCGAGCTGCCGCCGGACGACGACCCCCGCCGGGTCGAGGTGCGGGACTGGCTGGCCGCCCATCCTGAACCGACGGGGAGGACGATGGCCGAGGCCGGCTACGTGGTGCCCCATTGGCCTGCGCCGTACGGGCTGGGCGCCGACCCCATGCTCCAGCTCGTCATCGACGAGGAGTTCGACCGGGCGGGCGTACGGCGGCCGGGCGGCATCGGCGTGGGCTGGGCCGCGCCCACCATTCTGCTGGCGGGGAACGAGACGTTGAAGGAACGGTACCTGTGGCCCGCGTTGGCGGGTGAGGAGCTGTGGTGCCAGTTGTTCAGCGAGCCCGACTCCGGGTCCGACCTGGCCTCTTTGTCGTTGCGGGCCGAGCGCGACGGCGACGTCTATGTGCTGAACGGCTCGAAGACCTGGACCAGCGGCGGGCACCACTCGCAGTTCGGGATCCTGTTGGCCCGCACCGACCCGGGCGCGCCCAAGCACCGGGGCATCTCGTACTTCATCTGCCCCATGGACCTGCCCGGCATCTCCATGGCGCCCATCGTCGACATGACCGGCGCCCACTCGTTCAACCAGGTCTTCTTCGACGACGTGCGGCTGCCCGCCTCGTTGCTCGTCGGGGACGAGAACGACGGGTGGCGGCTGGCCAAGGTGACGCTGGGCAACGAGCGGGTGTCGCTGTCGGGGGCGGGGTCGTTGTGGGGCTTCGGCCCATCGGCCTCCGACGTGGTCGAGTCGGTGCGTTCGGGCGGCGGCCTCGCGGACCGGCCGTTGCTGCGGGAGCGGGTGGCCGCGCTGTACGCCGAGGCCGAGGTGCTGCGGCTCATCCGGCTGCGCACGCTGTCGGCCTCGCTGGCGGGCGTGGACCCCGGCCCGGCCGCGTCGGTGCAGAAGCTGTTGGCCGACGAGCACGGGCAGCACGTGATGGCGGTGGCCAAGGACCTGGCGGGGACGGCCGGGATGCTCGTGGGCTCGGGGCCCGCGGGGCCGATCCCCAGCGGGCAGGTGACGGGGACGACGGAGATCGTGTGCACGTCCGACCTGTTCGCCGACGTGGAGCCGGTGTGGCACTACGGGTACGTCTTCGCGCCCGCGCTGACCATCGGCGGGGGGACGTGGGCCGTGCAGCGCAACATCATCGCCGAGCGCGTCCTGGGGCTGCCCCGCGACCTCTGACCGCTGCCGATTTCGGGGTGGCGTCAGCCGCCGGAGGTGAACTCCTCGGCGCCTGCGGGCGGGTTGGGGTCGTCCGGGTCGTCGAGCCAGCCCGCGGGCAGGGCCACCCGGCGGGGGCCGTTGACCGGGCCGCGGGGCAGGACACGGGGCACCCGCATCGACAGGTCGACGCCGCCGTCGAGGGCCAGCGAGTCGAGCAGCCCGTCCAGCTCGTCAGCCGACGAGATGGCCACCAGCGCCCGGCGCTGCGCCCGCCCCACCGGGAACCCCGTCAGGTACCAGCCCACGTGCTTGCGGAAGTCCCGCGCTGCCCGGGCCTCGCCCAGATGCGCGCACAGCAAGCGCAGGTGCAGGCGCATGACGGCGAGCGCCTCGGCCAACGGCGGCTCGGGCGGGACGGGCTCGCCCCGCAGTGCGCAGTCCAAAGCCCCGAACAGCCACGGCCGGCCAAGGCAGCCCCGCCCCACCACCACGCCGTCGCACCCGGTGGTGGCCATC
>DASYMT010000149.1:0-6779 GCA_036008925.1 Acidimicrobiales bacterium
CAAGCGCAAGAACACCCGGCTGCTGCAGGCCCCGCCGCCGGACCACGACGAGCTGCACGTCCGCCAGATCAGCGGCGGGTTCCTCGTGCAGGAGCCCTACCGCTTCGCCGCCTCCCGGGCCGACTGGCGGGTGGTCACCCGCCTCGCCCCCACCGACGAGCAGTGGGCCGACACCGAGCTGGCATGGAAGCTGGCCGGCTACACGAAGTCCAACGCCGTCGTCCTGGTGGCCGGCGGCCAGGCCGTCGGCATCGGGGCGGGCCAGCAGAGCCGGGTCGACGCCGGCGAGATCGCGGCCCGCAAGGCCGCCGGGCGGGCCAAGGGCGGGGCGTGCGCGTCGGATGCCTTCTACCCCTTCCGCGACGGCGTCGACGCGGCCGCGGCGGCGGGGGTGGCGGTGGTCATCCAGCCCGGCGGGTCGCTGCGGGACGACGAGGTGATCGCGGCGGCCGACGAGCACGGCCTGGCCATGGTCTTCACCGGGGAAAGGCACTTCTTCCATTGAGCGCCCGACTGCTGCCCGGCGGCCCGGTGGCCGACGCCGTGTTCGCCGACCTCGCCCCCCGCATCGAGAAGCTGCGGGAGCTGGGCCATCCCCCGGGCCTGGCCACCATCCTGGTGGGCGACGACGGGCCGAGCGCCCGGTACATCGGCATGAAACAGGCCAAGGCGGTGGAGCTGGGCTTCAACCCGGGCCACCACGCCCACCTGCCCGCCGACGCGGGCCAGGCCGACGTGGTCGCCGCCATCCGGGCCTTCAACGACGACCCGGCGGTCGACGGCATCCTCCTCCAGTACCCGATCCCCGGCCACCTGGACTACGAGGCCGCGCTGTACGAGATCGACCCGGACAAGGACGTGGACGGCGCCCACCCCACCAACATGGGACGGCTGGCCCTCGACATGGCGGGCCCCAAGCCGTGCACGCCCGCGGGCATCGAGGCCCTGCTCGCCTTCTACGAGATCCCGGTGGCGGGCCGGGAGGTCTGCATCGTGGGACGGGGGTTCACCATCGGCAGGCCGCTGTCCATCCTGCTCTCGCAGAAGCGGCCCACGGCCAACGCGGCGGTGAGCGTGGTCCACACCGGCGTGCCGGACTGGGTCCGGTACGTGAAGCGGGCCGAGATCGTCGTCGCCGCCGCGGGCGTGCCCGGCATGATCCAGCCCGAGCACCTCACCCCCGGCTGCACGGTCGTCGGCGCGGGCGTGCGCTATGAGGGCAAGCGGCTGCTGCCCGACGTGGACGAGCGGTGCGAGGAGGTGGCGGGCGCCATCACCCCGCGGGTCGGCGGAGTCGGCCCCACCACCATCGCCATGCTGTTCCGGAACTGTGTGGAGGCGGCCGAGCGCAGGCTGTCAAGCTGACGGGCCATGGCCCGCATCGCTGACCTGCTCGCGGCAGGGCGCACGTTCTCGTTCGAGTTCTTCCCGCCCAAGACGGACGAGGAGCAGGCCGTGCTGGTGCGGGCGCTGCGGGAGTTGGAGCCGCTCGGCCCGTCGTTCGTGTCGGTCACCTACCGGGGCGGGCGCTCGTCCCGGGAGCGCACCACCGCGCTGGTGGCCGGGCTGGCCCGCACCACGGCCATGACACCCATGGCGCACCTGATCTGCGTGGCCCACACCCGGCTGGAGCTGGCCGAGATCCTGGTCGACTTCCGCAAGGCCGGCGTCGAGAACCTCATGGCGCTGGGGGGCGACCCGCCCACCGACGAGGGCGCCGGGCCGGGTGAGCTGGCCCACGCGGTGGAGCTGGTGGAGCTGGCCCGGGCGGTGGGCGGCTTCTCGATCGGGGTGGCTGCCCATCCGGAGGGCCATCCCCGCTCGCCGTCTTTGGCCGAGGACCGGGACCGGCTGGCCGAGAAGCTGCGGCGAGCCGACTTCGCCGTGACCCAGTTCTTCTTCCGGGTGGAGGACTACCTCGGCCTGGTGGAGGACCTGGCCGCCCGGGGGGTCCACAAGCCGGTGGTGCCGGGGATCATGCCCATCACCAACGTGCGGTCGGTGGCCCGCATGGCCGAGCTGTCGGGATGCGAGGTGCCCCGAGAGCTGGTGGCCCGGATCGAGGCCGCGGGCCCGTCGGCCGAGGGGATGCGTGCCGCGGGCGTCCAGGCCGCCACCGAGCTGTGCGAGAAGCTGCTGGCCGAGGGGGCGCCGGGGCTGCACTTCTACACGCTCAACCGCTCGACCGCGACCCGCGAGATCTACGCCAACCTCGGCCTGCCCTCCTGAGCGTGGGCGGGCGCCCGGCCCGTCGACAAAGGGCTGCCCGGCCCCGACGCGGATAGCGGGCACAACGGCGACGAGAACTATCCTCGCCCCCTATGGCCGAGAAGATCACCATGGGGGCCGACGGGTCCCTGCACGTCCCCGACGAGCCCATCATCCCGTTCATCGAGGGCGACGGCACCGGCGTCGACATCTGGCCCGCGGCCCAAAAGGTCATGGACGCGGCGGCGGCCAAGCACGGCAAGAAGATCGCCTGGAAAGAGGTGCTGGCGGGCGAGAAGGCGTTCAACCAGACGGGCGACTGGCTCCCCGAGGAGACGGTCACCACGTTCCGGGACTACCTCATCGGCATCAAGGGCCCGCTCACCACGCCGGTGGGCGGCGGCATCCGCAGCCTGAACGTGGCCCTGCGCCAGATCCTCGACCTGTACGTGTGCCTCCGGCCCGTCCGCTGGTTCCAGGGCGTGCCCAGCCCGGTCAAGCACCCCGAGAAGGTCGACATGGTCATCTTCCGGGAGAACACCGAGGACATCTACGCGGGCCTGGAGGTCGAGGAGGGCACGCCCGAGGCCAAGAAGCTCATCGAGCTGTTGCGGGACGCCTTCAAGTGGGAGATCCGCCCCGACTCCGGCATCGGCATCAAGCCCATCTCCGAGACGGGCTCGAAGCGCCTCATCCGGGCCGCGGTCGAGTACGCGGTGGGCAAGGGCCGCAAGAGCGTGACCCTGGTCCACAAGGGCAACATCCAGAAGTTCACCGAGGGCGCCTTCCGCAACTGGGGCTACGAGCTCGTGCGCGAGGAGTTCAGCAGCGTGGCCGTGGGCTGGGACGACTGCGACGGCAAGCCGGGCGACAAGGTGCTGGTGAAGGACGCCATCGCCGACATCACCCTCCAGCAGGTCCTCACCCGCCCCGACGAGTTCGACGTCATCGCCACCACCAACCTCAACGGCGACTACCTATCGGACGCGCTGGCCGCCCAGGTCGGCGGCATCGGCATCGCCCCCGGCGGCAACATCAACTACGTCACCGGCCACGGCATCTTCGAGGCCACCCACGGCACCGCGCCGAAGTATGCGGGCCAGGACAAGGTGAACCCCGGCAGCGTCCTGCTCAGCGGCGTGATGATGTTCGAGCACCTGGGCTGGAACGAGGCGGCGGCCGACATCGTGCGGGCCCTGGAGGCCACCATCGCCGACAAGGTCGTGACCTACGACTTCGCCCGGCTGATGGAGGGGGCGACCGAGGTCAAGTGCTCGGAGTTCGCCTCCGCCATCGTCGACCGCCTGTAACGCCGGGCCCGGCTTGGGGGCGGGCCGAGGCCCGCCGCTAGCCTCGGGCCATGCCCGAGAAGAGCCCCGTGCACGTGACCGTCACCGGCGCCGCCGGTCAGATCGGCTACGCCCTGTTGTTCCGCATCGCCTCCGGCCAGCTCCTCGGCCCCGACCAGCCCCTCGTGCTGCGGCTGCTGGAGATCGAGCCCGCCATGAAGTCGCTGGAAGGCGTGGTGATGGAGCTGGACGACTGCGCCTTCCCGCTGCTGGCCGACGTCGTCCCCACCTCGGACCTTAAGACCGCCTTCGACGGCACCAACTGGGCCCTCCTCGTCGGCTCGGTCCCCCGCAAGGCGGGCATGGAGCGGGGCGACCTGCTCAACGTGAACGGCGGCATCTTCAAGCCCCAGGGCCAGGCCATCAACGACAACGCGGCTGACGACGTACGCATCCTCGTGGTCGGCAACCCGTGCAACACCAACTGCCTCATCGCCCGGTCGAACGCCCCCGACGTGCCAGCCGACCGCTGGTTCGCCATGACCGGGCTCGACCAGAACCGGGCCAAGTCGCAGCTCGCCAAGAAGGCCGGTGTGCCCGTGGCCGAGGTGTCCAACGTGGCCATCTGGGGCAACCACTCGGCCACCCAGTACCCCGACTTCGCCAACGCCCGCATCAGCGGCAAGCCCGCGCCCGAGGTCATCGGCGACGACGCCTGGCTCCGGGGCGACTTCATCACCACCGTCCAGAAGCGGGGCGCGGCCATCATCGAGGCCCGGGGCGCGTCCTCGGCCGCGTCGGCCGCCAACGCGGCCATCGACAGCGTGGTCGGCGTGCGCACCCGCACGGCGGAGGGCGACTGCGTGAGCGTGGCCGTCGCCTCGACCGGCGAGTACGGCATCCCCGAAGGGCTCCAGTTCGGCTATCCGGTGGTGGCCGACGGCCGGGGCGACTGGTCGGTGGCCGACGGCTTCGAGCACGACGACGTCGCCCAGGAGAAGATCCGCCTCACCACCGAGGAGCTGGTCTCGGAGCGGGACGAGGTCAAGCAGCTCGGCCTGATCTAGCCGCTCCCCAGCCCCTCTGGAGGACATACCGCGCCGTTTTGACGCGCTCTGTCCTCCAGACGTGTTAGGGGGGTGGCGTTTAGGGGATGGGCCGGGGGTCGGCCAGGGCGATGGTGAACGCGGCGTAGGCCCCGGTGATGCTGCACGGTTGGCCGATCGGCGGGCAGCTCGGCTCCACGAACGTGCCGGTCGCCGCGCCCGACCCTCCGTCGTCGTCGATGGCAGGCCCGGCGAAGGGCCCCACGCCGTCGGCGAACACGGCTGCGATCTGGAAGATGAACGCCTCCCGCCCGGCGTAATAGACGGTGGCCTGGCCGACGGCCAGGCCGCTGGCCGCCGTCCCCGTGAAGGTTCCGCTCATCTGCAGGGTGCCCGGCCCGGAGGAGGTGTCGGCGGGCTTGCCCGACACCGGCCGGGGGGCCTCGACGATCTGGCACCACAGGTCGCCGGTCGAGAAGAAGGCGCCGCCCGGGCTGGAGATGCGGGGCGAGTAAGGCGACAGCACCAGGGGCGCGGTCCCGCTCACACAGGTGAGCGAATCGACGGGCGCCCCGCCGTCGGCCGAGGCGGGGGCAGGCGCCCAGAGCAGGGCGGCCACGCACGCACCGGCGGCAAGCAGTCGAACGGTCTTCATGCCCTTACTACGCCGGGGGCCGCCGTCCGTGTCGGCCTGTCTCGGCGGGCTAGGCGCTGACGGAGACCTGCACCTGCACGCCGCGGCGCTGCAAGAAGCTCAGCTTGCGGTTGATCGCTTCCTTCCAGGCGGCCAGGTCCTTGTCGAAGTGGTCGCGGTCGCCGTCTTCGTAGGCGTGCTCCAACTCGTCGAAGGCCGCGTCCTCGGCATCGAGCAGCTCCCGATACCGCACCAGGAACTGCTCGTCGATCACCTCGGCAAGCGTCACGTGATCTCCCCTCGTCAGCGTGGTCGAGCGGTCAGCCTACCCTTCTCCTTCGTGCCCCGTTCCGTCGACCCTACGGTGCTGACGGGCATGCTGGCCGACGAGTCCCGGCTGCGGTCCTTCGCGGCCGTGGCCCTCGGCGCCCGCACCTCCCAAGCCGTGGCCGACGCGGCCGGGATGGACCTCAAGACCGCCGTCCGGGCCCTGGAGCGGCTGGCCGGGGCAGGCCTGGTCGACGACGAGCCGGGCCACGGCCTGCGGGTCGACCCCGCCGTCTTCCGGGAGGCCGCCCGGGCCGCCGCCGCCCACCGGCCCGAGCCCGACCCCGAGGCCCTGGGCGCCACCCCGGAGCAGGCCGACGTCCTGCGCAACTTCCTCACCGAGGACGGCCGCCTCACCCGCATCCCGGCCGCCCACGGCAAGCGCCTCGTCGTGCTCGACTTCTTGTCCCAGAAGTTCGAGCCGGGCCGCAGCTACCCGGAGCGCGACGTGAACTTCCTGCTCGGCAAGTTCCACCGCGACTACGCCGCCCTGCGCCGCTACCTGGTCGACGAGGGCTTCCTCGAGCGGCGGGACAACTTCTACTGGCGGGCGGGTGGCACCTTCGACATCGAGTGAGGCCAGGCCGCGGCCGCGGCGGCCAGGGCGGCCACCAGCGGCTCGATCGACAAGCCGTGCGGGGTCAGCCCCCGCACCCGGGGCGGCAGCTCCACCTGCACGCCGCCGCCCGCAGGCCGGTTCACCGGGTTGGACGGGTGCAGCCCCTGCAACGGCCGGGGGATGCGGTCCAGGGCGTCGACCACCTCGAAGCCGGCCAGCGCGGGCCGCAGCACGCCCGCCACGTGCGTGGCCAGCGCCCGGTTCGACCCGCCCAGCAGGAGTTGGTGCCAGCACCCCTCCCGCCCGAACCCGTGCAGGGCCACGGCCACGTCCACGTGGGCCAAGAAGGCCGACAGCGCCGGGGACCCGTCGACCTGGTGCGACGGGATGTGCCACCGCAGGTCGGCGGGCTGCACCACCGCGTACACGGACGCCCCGGCCCGCTCGGCCGCGTCGAGCGCGATCACGTCGGTCATGCGCTCCAGCGACCCGCCGTGAAAGGCCATGAACCCGAAGGCCGACCGCAGCTCCACGACCTCCTGCACGCCCGGCTCGGCCAGCAGCTCGGCAAAGGCCCGGCTCATGGGCGCCGCCGCAGCGGATGGTCCTCGGGCACCTCGATGACCGCGATCTCCACCCCGTCGGGGTCGGCGATCCACAGCTCCTTCAGCCCCCAGGGCATGACCTCGGGCGGTCGCAGCACCGTCACCCCGGCC
>DASYMT010000150.1:0-2679 GCA_036008925.1 Acidimicrobiales bacterium
CATCGGCCTGTGCCGCACCGAGCACATGTTCCTGGGCGAGGACCGCCTGCCCGTGGTGCGCCGCATGATCCTGGCCGAGACGCCCGAGGAGGAGGCCGAGGCCCTGGAGCAGCTCCGCACCGTGCAGAAGGCCGACTTCGAGGAGATCCTCGAGGCCATGGACGGCCTGCCCGTCACCGTGCGCCTGCTCGACCCGCCCCTGCACGAGTTCCTCCCGTCCACCGAGGAGCTGGCCGTCAAGGAGGCCACCACCGGCCTCACCGACGAGGAGAAGAAGCTCTACCAGGCGGCCCAGCAGTGGCACGAGTTCAACCCCATGCTGGGCACCCGGGGCGTGCGCCTCGGCGTGGTCAAGCCCGGCCTCTACGCCATGCAGGTGCGGGCCCTCATGGAGGCGGCGGCCGAGCGGGTGGCCAAGGGCGGCAAGCCGGTGGTCGAGATCATGATCCCCCTCACCGTGAGCCGGGAGGAGCTGCGCCTGGCCCGGAGCTGGGCCGAGGACGCGGTGAAGGAGGCCACCAAGAAGGCCAAGCGCAAGCCCAAGGTCCTCATCGGCACCATGATCGAGACGCCCCGGGCCGCCATCCGGGCCGACGAGATCGCCGAGGTGGCCGAGTTCTTCTCCTTCGGCACCAACGACCTGACCCAGATGACGTTCGGCTTCAGCCGGGACGACGTGGAGGGCCGCATGATGTCGGCCTATCTGGAGCAGGGCCTCCTCAAGCGCAACCCGTTCGAGACCATCGACCCGGGTGGCGTGGGCGAGCTTGTCAAGATGGGCGCCCAGCGGGGCCGGGCCGCCAACCCGGGCCTGAAGCTCGGCGTGTGCGGCGAGCACGGCGGCGACCCCGAGTCCATCACCCTCTTCTACGAGGCGGGGCTCGACTACGTGAGCTGCTCGCCCTTCCGCGTCCCCATCGCCCGGCTGGCCGCGGCCCAGGCCGTGCTCGGCGCAGCCGCCGGACCGGGGGGCACCGCCTAGATGGCGGTCCGACCGGGCATGCAGCCCGCCGACGTCGCCGCCCTGGTCGACGTGGGCGACCCCCGCATCTCCCCGGACGGCCGCACGGTCGCCTTCACGGTGACCACCGTCGACCTCGACGCCAATGACTACCGCAGCCGCGTCTGGCTGGCCGACACCGCGGGCCAGACCAAGCCCCGCCCCTTCACCGCGGGCGAGGGGAAGGACCAACGGGCCCGCTGGTCGCCCGACGGCCGCTCCCTCGCCTTCATCTCCAAGCGGGAGGACGAGACGAGCGGGCTGTACGTCATCCCCGTGGAGGGGGGCGGCGAGGTGCGCCGGGTGGCCCAGTCCAAGGAGGAGTTCGAAGACGTGGCCTGGTCGCCGGACGGCAGCCGCCTGGCCTACAGCGTCCGCGTGCCCGACCCCCGCTACGACCACGACCAGGCCAAGGACCAGCCGCCCCGGCGCATCGACCGGCTGTTCTTCCGCCTCGACAGCGTGGGCTGGACCATCGACCGCCCCCGCCACCTGTTCGTGGTCGACGTGGAGCGCGACGCCAAGCCCGTGCAGCTCACCTTCGGCGACGTGGACGACAGCGGACTGTCGTGGTCCCCGGACGGCCGCCACATCGCCTTCAGCTCGTCCCGCCACGAGGACTGGGACCTCGACCTGGCCTCGGACCTGTTCGCGGTCGAGGTGGACGACCCGGGCGAGCCCCGCCGGATCACGTCCACCGGCCTGTCCCACGAAGCCCCCTCCTGGTCGCCCGACGGCCGGCTCATCGCCCTGCACCAGTTGAACCAGCGGGTCGACCCGTCGCACCCCCAGGTCGGCGTGGTCGACGTGGACGGCGGGGAGACGACCCTCCTGACCACCAGCGTGGACCGCAACTGCTCGCCCTACGTGGGCGGGGCGCGCGAGCCGGTCTGGGTGGGCGGCGACCTCCTGTTCGGCATCGAGGACGGTGGCAGCACCCACCTCTACCGGGTGGCGGCGGACGGCTCCGGCAAGCCCGAGCTGGCGGTGGGGGGCGAGCGCATCGTCACCGGCTGGGACGCGGGCGCCGGCGTCGTGGCCTTCACCGCGGCCACCTCCACCTCGCTGCCCGAGCTGTTCGTCACCACGCCCGACGGGGCCGAGCGGCAGCTCACCTCCCTAGGCACGCCGTTCACCGAGGCCCGCCAGATCCAGGCCCCCGAGCCCTTCACCGCCACCTCGCCCGACGGGGCCGAGGTCGACGCGTGGGTCATCCGGCCCGTCGGCTTCGAGGAGGGCGGGCGCTATCCGGCCCTGCTCAACATCCACGGTGGCCCGTTCACCCAGTACGGCCACCGCCTGTTCGACGAGTTCCAGGTCCAGGCGGCCGCGGGCTACGTGGTCGTGTACGCCAACCCACGGGGCTCGTCCGGCTATTCGCAGGCGTGGGGCCGGGCCATCCGGGGGCCGAAGGCCGAGCCCGAGCCCGGCTCAGGCTGGGGCGGCGTGGACTACGACGACCTCATGGCGGTGGTGGACGAGGCCATGTCCCGCTTCGGCTTCATCGATCCCGAGCGGCTCGGCGTGCTGGGCGGGTCGTACGGCGGCTACATGACGTCGTGGGTCATCGGCCACACCAACCGGTTCAAGGCGGCGTGCTCCGAGCGGTCGGTCAACAACCTGCTCACCATGGAGCACACGTCCGACATCGCCACCGCCTTCGAGACCACCGTGGGCCC
>DASYMT010000151.1:0-1684 GCA_036008925.1 Acidimicrobiales bacterium
GTAAGGTAGCGGGCATGGCGCTGGTGTTGGAGCCTCGCACGACCGTGGTCCCGAGCGGGGCCCTGCTCCCCGACGTCCTGCCCACCGATCGCCTCACCGCCACCGGCATGCCGGTGCCCGAGCTGCGGACCGAGCTGCGCAAGATCGACGACCTCCGCAACGTCGGCAGCGTGCTCCTGTGCTGGATCCAGGCCTTCGTGACCATCGGGCTGGCCGTGTGGATCGGCCACCCGCTGGGCTACCTCGCCGCCTTCCTCCTCATGGGCCCCGCCTTCGCCCGCTTCGCCATCCTGGGCCACGAGGCCGCCCACAAGCTCCTGTTCACCAACAAGGCCTGGAACGACCGCGTCGGCCGGTGGGTGCTGGCCTACCCGTCGTTCGTGCCGCTCGACGCCTACCGCCGCGGCCACTTCGCCCACCACAAGGACGAGTTCGGCCCCCACGAGCCCGACCTCAACCTCTACAACGGCTACCCCATCACGCGGGCCAGCTTCCGCCGCAAGCTCTGGCGCGACGCGCGGGGCACGTCGGGCTGGAAGAACCTCAAGGGCCTCCTGTCCGCCTTCACCAGCCCCACCGCCCGGCCGTTGGCCGTGCGCATCGCGCTGGCCCAGGTCCCCTTGATCGTCCTGGCCATCGCCATCGGCCGCTGGTGGCTCTACCCGCTCCTGTGGCTGGCCCCCTGGATGACGGTGTGGCGGGTCATCAACCGCCTCCGGTCGATCGCCGAGCACGGCGGGATGGAGCGCTCGAAGGACCGCCGCCGCACCACCCACCACGTCCGCCAGACGTGGCTGGCCCGGTTCTCGATGGTGCCGTTCAACACCGGCTGGCACCTCGCCCACCACGTCGACATGGGCGTCCCCTGGCGCAACCTCCCCAAGCTCCACACCGAGCTCGAGCAGGCCGGCTACGTCACCCCCGACATCACCTACCCCAGCTATGTGGCGCTGTGGCGGGCCCTGCGCTCGCGCCCGGAGACCCCGTAGAGCAGTAGTCGCCTACGGCTCCACGAGCACCTCGTCGCCGGCGTGGATGGTGCCGGGCTCTCGGACCCAGGCGTAGACGCGGCTCCAGCCGGGGTGGCGGTCGTGGTCCATGCGGTGGAAGTCGCGCTCCGCGAACCACGGGGCGTTCTTGCTGCACGGGGTGGCGTAGGCGGAGACCTCGGCCAGGACGTCGCCGATGAGGAGCTGCACGCCGGTGCGCAGGGTCGTCCAGTCGATGCCGCTGATCGTGACGTTCTCGCCGGCCGCGCCGGGCTGGATCGGGTGGCCCTCGGCGTGGAGGGCCTCGATCACCTCGCTGGACCACAGGCACAGCGCCTGGAGGGGGCGGCCGTGGTTGCGGCGGTCGGCCTGGCGGTCGCCGACGACGCCGCGGTCGCTGACCTCGACGACCTCGACCGCTCGCTTGGGCACGCCACCGGCGCTGGTGGCGAGCTGGGCCACCGTGCCGGCATGGCTGGGCGCGCCCGCGCCGAGCAGGTGGATGCCCCGGCCCACGTCGCTGATGTGGTGGGTGGCGTCGTGGACGGCGTGGCGCAGGATCCACGCCGCGTCGACGGGCCCGTCGGGCAGGGTCGCGGTGCGGCGCCAGGCCGGGTCGTCGTCCGGACCCACGTTGGTGGCCTGGTGGCGGAACCGGGCCAGGTTCTCCTCGAGGGTGGCGAGCGTGGCCTCCA
>DASYMT010000152.1:0-1753 GCA_036008925.1 Acidimicrobiales bacterium
ATGTGGAAGACCTGCCCGTGGTACGTCACGAGCGCGACGGCGTGAGGATGGTCGCGGAAGCCGCCCGGCACCGCCACGTCGGGCGCGTCGCCGTCCAGCCGGTGCAGCACGGCGAGCAGGACGGCGGCGGTGATGCCGAACCCGATCTGGGACCCGAGCGGCAGTCCGAACCAGAACCCCGATCCGCGGTAGCGCCACAGCTCACCCAGGTAGAACCGCCCGCCGAGCCGGCTGACGGGGTCGAGCACGAACAGCGCCCACACCGCCAGCATCCAGGCGGCCAGGAGCTCGTGCCACGGCCGGGCCGCCCGCGTGCGGAACGGGCCCGAGGCCAGGATGCGGCCGGCCGCGAAGCCGAAGTAGGCCATGAAGCTGTAGCTGAGGGGCACCATCAGGGGGACGCTGCCGACGAACAGCTCCTTGTCCCGCAGCGCGTGATCGAACGTGTACGTCGTGTAGGGGATGCCCGCATGCACGGACCCGTTCTCGGCCGCGACGCCGACGACCAGGCTGGCGGCCAGGTAGGTGAGCGTCTTGCGCCAGCCCATCTGCCGAGACGCGCGCCACAGGAACACCGCGCCGAACAGGGTGACGTACCAGCGGCCCAGCACGGTCCCGATGATCAGGTGCACGAACCCGTCTCCCCACCCCGGCCCAGTCGGACCGACCTAGGCTAACAGTCGTGTCAGGTTCGGGGGGAGGGGCCGGTGTCACCGTCGGCATCGACATCGGCACCACCTCCGTCAAGGCGGTGGCCGCCGACGGCGACGGCAACGTCCTGGCCCGCGCCCGCATCCCGCACGAGGTCCACAAGCCCCAGCCGGGCGCCTTCGAGCACGACCCCGACCAGGCCTGGCGGGCCGACGTGATCGCGGCCCTGGCCCAGGTGTCGACCGGGCACGACATCGCCGCCGTCGACGTCTCGGCCATGGTCCCCTCGCTGGCCGCGGTGCGGGCCGACGGCACCGCGCTGGGCCCCGGCCTGCTCTACGGCGACCGCCGGGGCGGGGGGGCGGCGCGCGACGGGTCCCGGGCCGGCGACAGCGGCGAGCTCCTCGCCTTCCTCGCGTGGCAGGCCGACACCCATCCCCAGGCGGCGGGGTTCTGGCCGGCCCAGGCGGTGGCCAACCACGCCCTGACCGGGCGGGGAGCGATCGACACCTCGACGGCCATGACGGCCCTGCCGCTGTTCGACGGCCGGGGATGGGACGCCGAGCTGGCCGCGTCGGCGGGCGCGACGGCCGGCGCCCTGCCGTCGATCATGGCGGGGGACGAGGCCGTCGGCCCGGTCCTCGCCGGCCTGCCCGGCGCCGGGGCCCAGGTGGGGGGCGGCACGATCGACGCCATGGCGGAGCAGATCGTGGCCGGTGCCGACGGGCTCGGCGACGTGCTCGTGCTGTGCGGCACGACGCTCATCACCTGGGGCGTGATCGAGGACTGGCAGGAGGTCGAGGGCCTGTGGACGATCCCCCACACGGCGCGGGGCCGCATGCTCATCGGCGGGCCCAGCAACGCGGGCGGCCTGTTCCTCGACTGGGCCCAGCGGTGGGTGGGGGAGTCGGCCCGCGCCGGCCTCGACGGCGTCGCCCCCGGCGACCTGCCCGTGTGGCTCCCCTACGTGCGAGGCGAGCGCACGCCGCTGCACCGGCGTGACCTGCGGGCGTCGCTCGATGGCCTCGGCCTCGCCCACGGTCCGGCCCACGTCCTGCGGGCCGCCTACGAGGCCTCGGGCTTCGTGGTGCGCCACCACCTC
>DASYMT010000153.1:0-1903 GCA_036008925.1 Acidimicrobiales bacterium
GCGTGCGCCCGGGCGGCCGAGGGCGGCGCGGATGTCCTGCTCGTGGGTGACGACGTCGGCCACGACCGCGCTCACCGCTCCGCCCGCGTTGGTGATGATCGCCTCCAGCGCAGGTCCGCGTTCGTCCCACTCCGCCACCACCTCCGCGAGGGACCGGCCCCGCCGCGCCTCGACCTGCGCGGCCGTCCAGGGAGGCGTCGCCGCGCCCTCGATCCGGCCCTCGGTGATGTCGACGCACACGCCCGTCAGGTGGGCGAGGACGTCCTGCACCGTCCATGCCGGCGTGGCCGGCACGGGCGTGGCCGCCTGCTCCGGGGTGAGCTCGCGGGCCAGCGCGCCGATGCGGACCCGGGTCTCTGCATAGATTCCGGCCAGTTCCATGCCCAGGTATCTACTCGCGCCGGTGGCCGGCGTGCTCGTCGCACTCTCGCTCCCGCCCTTCGGGTGGTGGCCGCTCGCGTTCGTCGGGCTGGCCCTGCTCTACCGCGTGCTCGAGGGTCGGTCGCCGCGCGCGCGCCTGCTGCTCGGTTGGCTGGCCGGGCTCGGCATGTTCGGCGTCGGCTGGTACTGGTTCATCGAGTTCAGCGGCCCGGGCGGCGTGCTGTCGATCCTGGCCGAGGCCCTCTTCGTCGGCGTGGGGGCGGTGCTGGTCCCGCCCGAGCGGGGCCGGGCCATCGGGTTCCCTGCCGCCGTGGTGCTCGTCGAGCTGGCGCGCGGCGTGTGGCCGTTCCACGGCCTGCCCCTCGCCGGGGTGGCCCTGGGCCAGGTGTCGGGGCCGCTGGCCCCGTTCGCGCGCGTCGCGGGCGGGCTCGGGCTGCTGCTGCTGGCCGCGGTGCTCGGCGTGGCCCTGGCCGAGGCGGCCCGGGCCAGGGTGCGGGTGGCGGTCGTCGGCGTGGTGTTGGTCGTCGCGTGCGCGGCACTCGGCGCCGTCGCGCCGGACGGCGGACCGGACGGCCGGGCCGTCGACACCGCCATCGTGCAGGGCGGGGGCCGGCGGGGCTTCCGCGCCATCGAGTCCAACCCGGCCGACGTGGAGCGGGCCGCCTTCGCAGCAACCGAGCGAGTGGCCAGGCCTGCCAAATACGACCTGGTGATGTGGCCCGAGGACGTCATCGACGTCGAGGGCGCGGTCGAACGCACGCCCGAGGCCGCCGCCATGGCCCGCCTGGCAATTGGCCTGCGGGCCACCCTGGTGGCGGGCGTGGTGGAGGGCGACGGCACCGACCACTTCCGCAACGCGGCGGTGGCGTGGGGGCCGGACGGACGCCTCGTGGCCCGCTACGAGAAGGTGCGGCGGGTGCCGTTCGGCGAGTACATCCCCTTCCGCAGCCTGGTGGGGAAGATCGCCGACATCTCGGCCGTGCCCGCCGACGCCATCGTCGGCGAGGGCCCCAACATCCTGCCCACGCCGGCCGGGCGCCTCGGCGTGCTGATCTCCTACGAGGTGTTCTTCAACGACCGCAACCGGGCCGCCGTGCAGCACGGCGCCGAGGTCCTGCTCGTGCCCACCAACGCCGCCTCGTTCTCCACCAGCCAGGTGCCGACCCAGGAGCTGGCCGCGGCCCAACTGCGGGCCCTCGAGGCGGGCCGCTGGCTGGCCCAGGCCGGCCCCACCGGCTACAGCGGCGTCATCGACCCCCAGGGGCGGATCAGGCACCGCAGCGTGCTGGGCGCCCGCCAGGTCATCACCGCCCGCCTGCACGCCCGCCACGGCCGCACCCTGTTCGACCGCTGGGGCGACGCCCCGCTGGCCGTGCTGGCGGGCCTGGGCGTGCTCGTGGGACTGGCTTTCCAGGCAAGGGCGGCCCGGCGTCCCGATTGACCGGTCGGTCAAGAAACCACGTAGCCTTCCCCCTCCAATGGGCTTCCGGATCGCATTTCTCGCCTACCGCGGCAATCCCCA
>DASYMT010000154.1:0-5572 GCA_036008925.1 Acidimicrobiales bacterium
CGGTCGGCAGCGCCGGCTTGCCCCCACCGAGGACGACGGGCCAGATGAACAGGTGGCACTCGTCAACCAGCCCCGCCTTGAAAGCCTGCGCCGCGAGGCTCGGACCTCCCACCATGAGATCGCGTCTGGCCTCGCCCTTCATGTCGTGTACCGCGCTGGGGTCGAAGTGGCGTTCCATTCGGGTGTGGGCGGTCGACACCGCCGTCAGGGTCGTGGAGTAGACGACCTTGCCCGCCGCCTGCCAGATGTTCGCGAACTTGCCCATGAGGTCCGACTGCGCGGCGAGTCCGGCGTCGGTTTCCCACACGGCCATCGTTTCGTACATGCGCCGGCCGTAGAGGTAGGTGCCCGCTGACCGCATGAGGTCGGTGATGAACGCGAACACGTCGTCATCCGGTGCGGCCCAGTCGAAGGCCCCGCGTTCGTCTTCGGTACAGCCGTCGAGGGACACGTTCGACACGTAGATCAGCCTGGCCATTGCCGCTCCTACAGAGACCGCCGACACCATCTCGGCGGGCTTGCGGTTGCCGACCGTAGTGGGCGTCCCGTGGTCTTCGAGCGCTTCGGATCGTCGTCCAGGGCTCCCCGTCCCCCGAATCGAGCGGCCGCAGCTTGCCCGCTCTGACGCTGGGCGCTCGGCAGAGCGCGGCCGACTCTGGCGAAGGGGCCCTACGCGACGGCGGCGGCGACGGGGACGGGGACGGCTGACGCGACGCGGGCGCCGCTGAGCCAGGCGCTCAGGTCGCTGGCAGCCAGCGGGCGGGAGAACAGGTAGCCCTGCCCGGTCGCACAGCCCATGTCCCGCAGGCGGGCCGCCGCGTCATCCGTCTCCACGCCCTCGGCCACGACCGCCAGGCCCAGGTTGCGGCCTAGGTCGACCACGGAGCGGACGATGGCCTCGTCCTCGGCGTCGTCCTCCGCCATGCCCATCACAAAGCTCTTGTCGATCTTGATCTCGCCCACCGGCAGCCGCTTCAAGTAGGCCAGCGACGAGTAGCCCATGCCGAAGTCGTCCACGGCCAGCGTCACGCCGATGGCCCGTAGCGAGGAGAGCACCTCCAGCGTGTGCTCGTCGTCGCCCATGATGCTGGTCTCGGTCAGCTCCAGACACAGGAACGACGCAGGCAGGCCGGCCGCGGCCAGCACGGCACGGACCTCGGAGGCCAGGTCCCGGTCGATCAGCACCCGGGCCGACAGGTTGACCGACATCCGCAGCTTCCAGCCTTGCCGGTGCCACGCGGCCGCGGCGGCCACGGCTTGCGACAGGACAAGCCGAGTCAAGCCCCGCACCAACCCGGTGTGCTCGGCCAGCGTCACCAGCTCGGCAGGCGAGACGCCGGAAGGCCCGCCGGGCCAGCGCACCAAGGCCTCTACGCCCGAGACGCACCCCGACGCCAAGTCGATCTGCGGCTGATAGTGCACCGCCAGCCGCCCCCCCTCGATCGCAGCCCGCAACTCCCCCGCCAGCGCAAGCCGGTCGGCGCTGTAGTTGTCCCGCTCCGGCCGGTACGGCTCCACGCCCGACTGGTCGGCCTTGGCCGTGTACATGGCCACGTCGGCCCGCTGGAGGAGCAGCGCCACGTCGACCCCGTGCACAGGGGCCATGGCCACGCCGATGCTGGCGGCCACGGTGACGGGCACGCCTGACAGGTCGAACGGCGCATCCAATGCAGCCAGCACGGTGTGGGCCACGGCGACGGCGTCGTCCACGCCCGACACGTCGTGCAGCAGGATGGCGAACTCGTCGCCGCCCAGCCGGGCAATGGTGTCGCCCCGCCGCACCTCGGCCCGCAGCCTGCTGCCCACCTCTTGCAGCAGCACGTCGCCGTTGTGGTGCCCGAGCGTGTCGTTGACCTCTTTGAACCGGTCGAGGTCGAGCAGCAGCACGGCCAGCGGCAGGTCCCGCTCCAACGAGGCGGCCAGCCGGGACCCGAACAGCACCCGGTTGGGCAGCCCGGTCAGCGCGTCGTGCAGCGACTGGTGCTCCGACGCGGCCGCCTGCTCCCGCAGCCGCTCCAACAGATGCGAGTTCTCGAAGGAGGCCCGGGCCTGGTTGGCCAGGGTGGCGAACAGTTGCATGTCCTCGGCCCCGAACGGCCGCACGCCACCGCTGCGGTCGGCCACCACCAGGGTGACCGGCGGCCCGGACACCTGGGCCAGCGGCGCCACCAGCACCTGCCCGAGCCCGGCCGAGCGCACCACCCGGGCCGCGTCGCCCTCCCCCGCCAACGTGCCTGCGGCCGACACCAAGATGGGCTGCCCGGCCGCCAACGCGGCCCGGTGCAGCATGTCGTCCAACGCGCCGGCAGGCATGGGCACCGACACCACCGACTCCTCCGAGTCGCCCTCGGCCCGCACCCGCACCACGCCGTCGGTGCCGCCCACGCAGAGCCACGACGCCTCGGCATGCATGAGGTCGCGGATCTCAGCCAGTGCCACCGGCACCAGCTTGCCCGCCACCACCGACTGCCCGATGGCGTTCGTGAAATGGTGGAGCTGCTCCAGGCTCCGGTGCTTCTCCCGCAACTGGCTGTGCGCCCGGGTCGACCCGTAGAGCAGGGGCAGCAGCAGGACCAAGAGCCCCACCGCGGCGGGCTCGGCCGCCCACAGCACGACGGCGATCAGGGCCAGGCCGGTGTTGGCCACGCTGACCGCCGGGCCCAAGAGCGCAGCCCCGTCCAGCGGCTCCACCCGGCGCTCCGACAGCGAGATGGCGGCCGTCACCACCAGGGCCTGCACCAGGTCGCCCGCCACTGCCGCGAAGACGGCGGGCGCCCACATCCGAGGCCCCACGCCGGCCCCCGCGCCGCCGCCGACCAACCAGTGGAACACGAAGACCGCCACCGCCGTCTCCAGCCAGAACGAGGCCAGATTCACGGCCACCTTCAACGGCGCCTGCCGCCACCGCACGGCCAGGGTCAGCCCCGAGCCCAGCACCCGGGCGCAGATCAGGGCGACGGGCGACAGCGTGAAGAGGCCGATCACCAGCGGCACGGCGCTGAACGACACGGCGTGCGACTCCCGCCGGTGCTCGAAGTGCACGAGGAAGACCTCGGTCAGCGCGTACATGAAGGCGATCACGGGCCACGGCACATGCCGTCCGGGCAGTGCGTCCAAGCCCACGGCTCGGGCC
This sequence comes from Acidimicrobiales bacterium, assembly GCA_036008925.1. Classification (GTDB taxonomy): domain Bacteria; phylum Actinomycetota; class Acidimicrobiia; order Acidimicrobiales; family JAUTXP01; genus DASYMT01. The sequence continues at coordinate 3,134 of DASYMT010000154.1, forward strand.
ACGGTGATCCCCGCGGCCACCGCCGCCGTCGCCAGCGCCAGCACCACCAAGGGACGACGGGCCGGGGCTTCGCCGGACCCGGCCGCCGGGGTCGAAGCCGCCGCGACGGCAGGAACCCCAACCACAGCCTCAGCAGCAGCAGGAACCGCAGACGCGGCAACGGGCGCCGTCGTTGGCGCCCGCACCGCCCCGTCGAGAGGAACGACCGTCACACCCACGTCCGCCCCGTCCACGAGTCGCCGATCCACGTGCGGCCCGTCCACGAGTCGCCGATCCACGTGCGGCCGATCCACGTCCGGCCGATCCAGGTGCGCCCGATCCAGGTCCGGCCCGTCCACGAGTCGCCGATCCACGTGCGGCCCGTCCACGACGTGCCCGCCCACGATGTGGCGCACCAGCAGTCGCCGGTCCACACGCTGCCGTTCCACTCGCCGCCCGACCACGACGTGCCCGCCGCGGCCGAGGCGGCCCACGCATCGCCGTCCCAGGCCCGGCCGAAGATGTCCTGCTCGCCCCGAAGCTCGACGCCGTCGTCGGCCACATGGCCGGTGCCCCGCGCCGCCTCCAGAGAGCCGGTGCCGGCCGCGGGCGTCCACCGCTGGGTCGAGCCCAGGGGGACCAGGGCCAGCGTGGCCAGGTTCACGTCGAGCCGCCCCGCCCCCTGGGCGGCTCGATCGGTCCCGACCAGGAGGGTGGCCGTGCTGCGCAACAGCGCCTTCACCTGGTCAGGAGTCAGCGACGGACGGGCCTGCAGCAGCAGAGCCACTGCGCCCGACGTCACTGCCGCCGCTTGGGAAGTGCCGCTGCCCCGGAAGTAGCGGCTGTCGACGACGGCGCCCGGATGCTCGACGTCGATGGACGAGCCCGGGTCCCGCAGCGACGTGACCGACACGCCGGGGGCCACCAGGTCGACCGTGCGGCCGCGGGTGCGGCTCGAGAACGGGGCCACCACGTCGTCGTGGGGGCTGGCCGTGTTGCGCAAGTCGGCCGCGCCCACGGCGATGACGTAGGGGTTGGCGGCCGGGTTGACGAGCATGGACCGGTCGTCGCCGTCGTTGCCCGCGCCGGTCACCACCACGATGCCCTTGCGCCAGGCGTTCTCCACCGCGAACGAGAGGGGGTCGGTGCGCGGGCTCTGCATCCCGTCGGTGCCGTACGACAGGTTGATGACCCGGATGTTCATGCCGTTGTCGGACCGGTGCTGGACCACCCAGTCGATGGCGGCCACGACCTGGCTCACGTCCACCGCGCCGTCGTGGGAGGCGACCCGGACGTTCAGCAGGCGGGCGCCGGGGGCCACGCCCCGGAAGGCGCCCCCCGGCCCGTCGTTGCCCGCGATGATCCCAGCCATGTGGGTGCCGTGGCCGTACCCGTCGAGATAGCGCAGGCCCTCGTCCTGGGACTCGAACGACAGGTCGGGGCCGTTCACGATCTTGCCCGCGCCGTCCAGCCCGGCCACCGGCACCATGCCGGTGTCGATGACGGCCACGCCGATCCCCCGGCCGTCGACGCCGCGGGACCACAGGTCGTTGGCGCCGATGGCGTCGGCCACCGTGGCCATGCGCACGGGCGGGGTGCTGGCCCCGTCGTCCCAGCCCGGGGTCAGGATCCCGACCACGCCGCCCACCACGCCGCCAACTGTCCCGAGCAGACCGCCCAGTAGCCCGGCGTTGGCCTGGGCGGGGGCGACAAAGACCGACACCAGGGCGAACAGCGCAGTCCATACAAGGGCGCGCCGTCGCCTGGGGGTCCGTTTCTCACTCACAGTGCTCAGAAGACCACGAGAAGCACCCGCCGACTAGGCACAAATCGATCATGCCTCGGTCAGAGGTCGACACTCAGGGCCCGAAGTAGTCATTTCGGGTGACTGCGCGGGGCTGGCGGGTGACCACGAATGCGGCCAATGCGGTGGTAATCGGGACAGAAGCCACCAGGCCGATCAGGCCCACCAGCGTGCGCACGACCTCCTCGGCCACCACCTCGCTGGTGAGCACCGTCCCCAGCCGCTGGTTCGAGAGGGTGAAGAGGATGAGGAGGGGCAGGGCCGCGCCCGCGTAGGCCAGCACGAGGGTGTCGACGGCCGAGGCGATGTGGTCCCGCCCCACCCGCATGCCCGAGCGGTAGAGGGCCAGCGGTCCTCGGACCGGGTTGGCCCCGTGGATCTCCCACACGGCCGAGGCCTGGGTCACGGTCACGTCGTTGAGGACGCCCAGCGCGCCGATCACCGTCCCGGCCAGCACCAGGCCGCTGATGCTGACGTTGGAGGTCAGCACCTGGACGTAGGTCGCCTCCTCGGACGACAGGCCGGTGATGCGGGCCAGGGCGATGAAGGCGGCGGCCAGCGCGCCGGTCAGGGCCAGGCTCACCAGCGTGCCGAGCAGGGCGACCGTGGTGCGGCCGTTGAAGCCGTGGGCCAGGTACAGCACCACGAACAGCACG
>DASYMT010000155.1:0-3162 GCA_036008925.1 Acidimicrobiales bacterium
TCGGCGCCGCGCTGTTCTTCATCGTGGGACGGGGCCTGCTCACCGTCCTCATCGGCCCCGTCCTCGGCCGCAGCACGCTGCACTTCCCGCTCTACCTGGTCGAGGCGCTGGTGGTCGAGGCGGTCGCCCTCCGCGTCCCCCGCACCCGGCAGCTCACCCTCGGGCTGTGGGCCGGTCTGGGCATCGGCACCGTCGGCACGCTGGCCGAGCTGGTCTGGAGCCGGGTGTGGACGCCGATCCCCTGGTCCCTCCACCTGCTGCCCGAGGCCCTGCCCCTCACCGTCCTGGCGGGCGGGGCGGGCGGCCTGGTCGGCGGGCTCATCGGCCGGGCCCTTGCGCCCGTGGGCATGGAGCGCCAGCCCACGCCGCGCCTCGTCGTGCCCCTCGCCTTCGCGGCCGCCCTGGCCAGCCTGGCCATCCCCGCGCCCATGGCCACCGACAACGCCACCGCCGCGGTGGCCCTCGGCCCGTCCGGCGCAGACGTGCGCCTCTCCCCGCCCGACGCGGCCGACGACGCCGACTGGTTCAACGTCACCGCCTGGCAGGGGGCCCGCACGGGCGACGGCGGGCTGGTGATCGTGCCCCTGCACAAGGTGGGGCCTGGCCACTGGCAGACCGACAGGACGTTCCCGGTGACGGGCGAGTGGAAGGCCCTGCTGCGGCTGGCCCGGGGCCGGGTGGTGGAGGTGGCGCCCATCTACCTTCCGGCCGACCCCGCCATCCCGGCCGAGGGCGTGCCCGCCGAGGCCGCCTTCACCCGGCCGTTCGTGGCCGACAAGCAGGTGCTCCAGCGCGAGGCGGTGGGCGGCAGCCTCGGCCTGGAGCGCACCGCCTACACGATCCTCGCCCTGCTGGCCGGGTGCTGGATCGCCTCGTTGGCGTGGGGCCTGCGCAGGCTCGACCTGGCTGCGAGATGATGAGCGCATGACCGATGACAGCGAGCTTGCGGGCCTCGACCCGTTCACCCTGCTCGACCGGGAGGCGGCCCGGCTCGACCACTTCTACTCGTCGCTCCCCGAGGACCAGTGGTCCCGGCCGTCGCGCTGTCAGGGGTGGTCCGTGCGCGACGTCCTCGGCCACCTGCTGGCCGCCGAGGAGTACCACCAGGCCTGCCTGACCGGGCAGGTCCAGGCCTTCTTCGGTCGCATGGCCGAGGCCGGGGCCACCGACCTCGACAGCGGCAACGCCTTGGGCGTGGCCGAGCAGGCGGGCCGGCCCGCCGAGGAGGTGCTGGCCGAGTGGCGCACCACCGACGCCGACACCCGGCGGCGCTTCCGGGAGGCGGGTGACGGCACCGTCGACACCAGCGTGGGCCAGTACCCGAACCCGTGGCAGGCCTTCCATGTGGCCATGGAGCTGGCCACCCACGCCGACGACGTGGACGTGCCGATCACCGACGACGAGCGCGACGCCCGCCGAGACTGGCGGGCCCGGGTCTCGCGCTTCGCCCTGGTCGAGACCAAGCCCGACGTGGTGGTGAAGGCCGAGGGCGGGCGCACCCATGTGGCCGGGCCCGACGCCGAGGCCGAGGTGGACGACGACGAGCTGATCGACGGCGTGGCCGCCCGCCTCGGACCCGACAGCAGGCTCGACGCCGCCCAGCGCGCCCTGCTTTCCGCGATGCCCTAGATGTCGGCCCGCGACGCGTTGGGCATGCCCGTCCCGCCGGTGGCGGCGGTGAAGGGCGCCACCGCCCTGCGCCGCCTGCTGGGGCGGGCCGACGACCGCGCTACCGCGCCCTTCCAACTGGTGCTCGAGCGGCTGTTCGGCGTCATCGACACCAAGACGCTCTTCGCGGTGGTCGAGCTGGGCGTGCCCGACGTGCTGGCCGACGGGCCGATGCGCGCCGCCGACATCGCGGGCCGGGTGGGCGCCGACGCCGACGCGCTCGAGCGGGTCCTGCGCTACCTCACCACCCGGGGCCTGTTCCGACGCCGCCGGGGCGGCCGCTACGCCAACAACGCGGCCACCGACCTGCTGCGGGCAGGCCACCCGTTCTCCTGGCGGGACTGGGCCATGTTCTTGGGCAGCGACTGGAACACCCGCATCTGGGACCACCTCCCGGCCCGGGTGCGGGGCGAGGGCGACGCCACCACGCTGGCCCACGGGTCCGACTTCTTCACCTACGTGAACTCGGTGAACCCGGCCGCGGGCGAGGCCTTCAACGGCGGACAGGCGGCGGGGTCGCGCGTCCAGGGCGCGCTGTTCGCCGAGCACGCCCCGCTGACCGGCGTGCAGTCGCTGTGCGACGTGGCGGGCGGCACCGGCAGCGTCCTCACCGCCGTGCTGCGGGCCCACCCGGGCATGACCGGGGTGGTGTTCGACCTGCCTGGGCTGGAGGACGGCGCAGGGCGAACCTTTCGCGCCGGCGGGGTCGACCAGCGGGCCGGGTTCACCGCGGGCGACTTCTTCGTCCCCGGATCGGTGCCGTCGGGCTACGACCTCTACACGCTGTTCGCCATCACCCACGACTGGGGCGACGACGACTGCGTGCGCATCCTGGCCAACGTGCGGGCCGCCCTGCCCGACCGCGGTCGGGTGATGGTGGTCGACGGCGTGCTGCCCCGGCACGGCGGGCGGGACTTCGTGACCGCCACCGACATGATGATGCTGGCCTACACGGCGGCCGGGCGAGAGCGCGCCCTGCCCGAGCTGGAGGCGGTTTTCGGTCGGGCCGGGCTCGTGCTGCGGCGGCGCACCACCCTGCCGTCGCTGTTCGACGTGTTCGAGCTGACCCGCTGAGGTAAGAACTGTCCATGAGATTCCGTCTTGGGCTCGCAGTTGGCTTCGGCGCCGGGTACTACCTCGGCTCTATGGCCGGCCGGGAGCGGTACGAGCAGATCAACCGCATGGTCCGCAAGGTCAAGCGATCCGAGGTCTACGACGTGGCCACCGACAAGGCCAAGGCCGTGGTGGACCTGGGAGTGGAGCGGGCCAAGGACCTGGTCGACTCGAAGTTGGGACACGACGGGGCCAACGGCTCGGCCGCGCCGGCCTCGGCCGACCCCTACCTCCGGCCACCGGGCTGACGCCTAGAGGCCCGGCCCTCCAGGGTGCGGAGGGGCGGGCGGGCTACTCCTCGTCGAGGTAGTCGCGCAGGCGCTGCGAGCGGATGGGGTGGCGCAGCTTGGCCAGCACCTTCGACTCGATCTGGCGGATGCG
>DASYMT010000156.1:0-5422 GCA_036008925.1 Acidimicrobiales bacterium
CATCGACATCGGCCGCCACGTGCTCACCCAGGCCTGCCTCGACGCCGCCGCCTGGCAGGCCGCCCTCGGCGAGTCGGCGCCCAAGACCGTCTCGGTCAACCTCTCGGCCCGCCAGATCCAGCACCCCGACCTGGTCGATGACGTGGCCGCCGCCTTGTCGTCGTCCGGGCTGGCCGCCTCCGCCCTCACCCTCGAGATCACCGAGAGCATCCTCCTCGAAGACGCCGACGCCGCGGCCCGCACCCTGGGGGCCCTGAAGGACCTCGGGCTCAGCATCGCCCTGGACGACTTCGGGACCGGCTACTCGTCGCTGAGCTACCTCGACCGCTTCCCGGTCGACATCGTGAAGATCGACAAGTCGTTCATCGACGCGCTGGCAGGCACGGGCACGGCCGGGTCGCCTCTCGTGGCCGCCATCGTCAACCTGGGCAACCTGCTCGGCCTGGACGTCACGGCCGAGGGCATCGAGGGGGTCGACCAGGTCGCCCGCCTACGCCAGATCGGCTGCGTCCAAGGGCAGGGCTACTACTTCGCCCGGCCCATGGCGGCCGACGACCTGCTGGCCCGCCTGGCCCACCGGGCCCACGCCCCCGCCCAGCTCAGCCGGCTGTAGGCGGCAACGCCCCTCAGGCGTTGGGCGACACGACGGCGAAGTGCCTTCGGCCGTGAAGGACCCGCCCGGACTGGGCTGGAAGCTGAACGACCCCGAGACGTCGCCGCTGCTGGTGCCAGAACAGGTTCCCGAGAACGTGGCGCCCAGGCCGACGACGGTCGCGCCCAACGGCCCGGCGGCGGGCGCGAGCCGGTCCTACGGCGAGTCGGGGAGCCGGGCCAGATCGTCCACCCGGACCCGCAGCGACACGCGGCCGTCATCCCACGCGGCCACGTCCTTCCACTCGACGTAGTGGGCCTTGCGGGCCAGCCGCTCGAACAGCAGCTTCAGCGGCCAGGGGCCGCGCATGTCGTGGCGGTGGAACCCCAGCCGGGTGCCCAGGCCCGCCCGCCCCACGACCAGCGCGTCGACCCGGAAGGCGGCCCCGGCCAGGCCTTGCAGCGGGCCGTCCTGCACCAGGCGCACGTCGTGCACGCGGCCGATCGGGCGGGCGTCGGCGTCGAACACCGGCTCGTGCAGCAGCTCACTCAGCCTCATGCCCGCTCCCCGGGATGTGGCTGGTCACGTGCTCTCGAACCCAGTGGTCGAGCGACATCGAGCCGAGGTGGCCGCCCTGGGTGCCCAAGGTGACGTGGTCGTCGATGCCCGCGACCAGGCTCATGGGGATGCGGGCCGGGTCGCCGTCGGTGGGCGACATGACCTCGTTGACCCGTTGCCACCACCGGCCCCAGCGCCGGCGCCGCATCCGGTAGGCCAGGATGCCAGGACCGGCGAGGATGGCCGACACGTACAGGTTGCCGCTGTCGGCCGAGAACTCCAGCTCGAGGTCGTCCACCTTCCCGCAGGCCTTGTCGTCCCGGTCCACCAGTTGGCGGTCCAGCAGTTTGAGCCCGACGTAGAGCGCGCGGCCTTCGGCCATCAGGCACCCCCCTTGGTGATGATCATCAGCGGGATGGTGGCCACCGCCACGAGCACGAGGATGACCAGGTAGACGAACCCCAGGAAGTTGGTGAACCGGCCGTTGACATGCTCGCCCACGTAGTCGGGGTCATTGGCGATCACGAGGATCGGGAAGTACGTGAGGGGCAGCGCGGCGGCCGACAAGACGATGGAGTACTCGGTCACCTTCACCGGGTCCACGCCGCTGATGGCGAACAGCACGCCCGCCAGGACCGACATGATGATCACCAGGTGGAAGCGGGGCGAGTCGTCGGGCCGCACGTGCTTGCCCCACTGCCAGCCGAAGTACTGGGCGACGGTGTACCCGGCCGACAGCGCCGTCTCCAAGGCGGCCCCGAAGGTGGCAGCGAAGATGCCCAGCAGCAAGGCGGCCAGGCCCAGCTTGCCGACCACGAAGGCGGTGGGCAGCGCCACCTGGGAGAGCTGGCCGACCTCGATATGCCGGGGCGCGAACACAAGGGTCGCGCCCAGCATGATCGACAGCGAGAGCAGGCCGCCCAGCGGGAAGCCGATGAACACGTTGGCCCGCTCGACCATGAGGTCCTTCGCCGACCACTTCTCCTCCACCGCGCCGGAAGAGAAGAAGAACACCTCGTAGGGCGTCATGGCCGCGCCGAAGAGGGCGATGCCGTAGTAGGCGTAGGTGAACGGCGTCTCGTCCGTGGGGATGTGGGGGTGGGAGACGGCGTGCAGGACGCTGTTCCAGTCCGGGCCGAGCTTCCAGACGGTGACCACGAACATGAGCAGGGCCAGGCCCAGCAGGCCGAACAGCTTCTCCATGGCGCCGAACGGGATCCGCCAGATCACGAACCACACGAAGAACCCGGCCACCGGCAGCAGGTAGATGTAGCTCACGCTCACCACCAGCGAGACGGCGATGGCCACGCCCGCGATCTCCGCCGTCATCGTCAGGAAGTTGATGAAGAAGGAGGCGATGAGGTTGGCCAGGCCGACACCGGGGCCCAGCCGCTCGCGCACCAGGTCGAAGACGGCCCGCTTGGACACCGCCGCCACCCGGCCGCTCATCTCGGCGTAGAGCACGATGCCCACCACGCCGACGACCACGACCCATGCCAGGTTCATGCGGAAGCGGGCGCCCGTCTCCGAGTTGGCCACCAGGTCGCCGATGTCCACGAAGCCGCCGATGGCGGTGAGGATGCCCAGGAAGACCTCGAAGACCTTCTTCACCGCTTGTGCTCCTCGGCGAAGTCGTTCAGCTTCTGCGAGTCCTCGTCGAGGTCCTGGGCCGCCTGGTCGAGGTCGAGGATGCGGCCCCGGCGCACGGCCACCCGCACGGCGGCGATGTGGTCGACCACGTCGGACAGGAGTTGGTCCAGATCGTCACGGAGCTGGTCGGCCCGCTCGTCGGGCGGCTGGATGGACTCGAAGGTGCCCTGCACCCCGGAGGCCGACTCCTCCATGTCGGACACCAGCTCGGACAGGTAGGGCCCGAAGGCGTGGTCCTTGGACGCCGTGCCCGCCGCCAGCCGCACCGTCTCCACCGTCGACAACGCCGACTCGGCCGTGGTCACCGCCTTGCCCTCGTACTTGCCGTAAGTGCGGGCGGGCCCGACCGGGTGGGGCACACACGCCGAGGCCCCGATGCCACATGCAAGCAGCCCCAGCAGGACCCGGCGCATGGCGCGCTGTGTACCCCCGTAGGCCCTCGTCACAATCCAGACCCCGGCCCAACGCGCCGCGCCGCGGCCGCGATGTGCGAGCGCAAATCCCAAGCCTCGGCCGGTCTGCGCGCTCACGTCTCGGACGGATTTTCGTGCGGCATGTTTGCGGCCGCGTGACGTCGCGGTATGTTGCGCGGCGAGGTTGAGCAGTCAGCCGCCCTGTTGGCCCGCGGCAGCTCCCTCGCTGCCGGGAATCGCACGGAGGCTCGTACGAAAATGGCGGATGGCCGGACCCCTCTCGCCGGCGACCACGTGGTGGAAGTCCCTCTCTCCACCGTGCCGGTGGTGGCGGGACCGCTCACCATGGTTGTGGCCCCGGCGGCCCGCGACCGAGACCAGATCACCGTGGTGGTGGCGGGCGAGCTCGACATGGCCGGAGCGCCGCCCCTGCGCCAGCTTCTGGTGGATGCGCTCCAGTACACGCCGCGCCGGGTGGTGATCGACTTGGCCGCCCTCGCCTTCATCGACAGCACCGGCCTCGGAACGCTGGTCGGCGCCCACAAGCGGGCCAAGTCGAACGGCGCCGAGCTGGTTTTGCGCCATCCCACCCGATCGGTGATGAAGGTGCTGGAGATGACCGGGCTCGACCGCGTCATGCACATCGAGTTGGTGGAGCAGTGAGACAAGCAGGCCCGGCGGCGCGCCGGCGGTCGACGCGAAACGCGCCGTCGGACGAGCTGCACCGCGAGTACGCCGCCCGCCGGGACCCCATGGTGCGCGAGGAGCTGGTCCGGCGCCACCAGCACCTGGCCTATGCCTTGGCCAACCGCTTCTGCCGCCACCCCTACGACAAGGACGACCGGGCCCAGGTCGCCCTCCTCGGGCTCTTGAACGCGGTCGACCGCTACGACCCCGACCGCGGGGTGGAGTTCTCGACCTTCGCCTGGGCCACGATCGACGGCGAGCTGAAGCGCCTGCACCGGTCGGCCTCCTGGACGCCCCGCGTGCCTCGCGCCCTCCAGGAGCTGCACCTGCGCACCTCGGCCGCGGTGGAGCACCTCACGGCCCAACTCGGGCGGTCGCCCACCATCGAGGAGATCGCATCCGAGACCGGCGACAGCACCGAGGCCGTCGTCCAGGGCATCGAGTTGAACCACGCCCGGGGCTGGTCGCCCCTCGACGCCCCTGGGCGCCACGGCCGGTCGGTCCTGGACATGGCCGCCCACCGGGACGTGTTCGCCGCCGTCGACGCCCGGCTGGCCGTCGAACACCTGCTCACCATCCTCCCCGTCCGCAGCCGGGAGATCGTGCGGCTGCGGTTCGCCAGTCAGATGTCCCAGTCGGAGATCGCGGCGCGCGTTGGCCTGTCCCAGATGCAGGTATCGCGGCTGTTGGCCCAGGCGATGACGGCTATGCGCGAGGCGGGTGAGGGCCTCGTCGAGGAAGAGCCGAGTGGACCCTGACGGCCCCGCCCTGGAGGCGGCCCGGCGCCACCTCGGCCTGTCCAACCGACAGGCCTGGCTCGGCTATCTCGCCGTGGGCGGCAACGGCTCGCCCGCGGACATGGCCTTGTGGCTGGCAGGCTCCAAGCCGCTGCCCCGCCGGGACCACGACCTGATTGCCCAGTCAATCAACGACGTCGCCGTCGGACGGGGCGGCAACCACCCGGCGCCCTACCTTGAGCCCTGACCCTCTGGCCGAGCTGATCGGCCGGCCATCACAAGTACACTTCGCCCACCGAGTTGGCCGTGTGTTCTGAGTACCACGGGGATCTGCGACTGACTCCCCTGACGGGAGTTCACATGTCGCACTCGCAGCCTCTGCAGGCCATTCTCGACGTCGGCCGGGAGGCATTGCGCCGCTTCCTCGTCGGCGAGGACGACCACACCACGATGCTCGCCAAGATCGTGGGCGCGGCGACCGAGAGCGTCCCCGGCTGCGACATGGCCAGCATCACCCTCATGCGTGATGGACGGCCGTCCACACCGGTGTGCACGGACCGGGCGGCCCTCACGCTCGACGAGACCCAGTACGACCTGGGCGACGGGCCGTGCCTGGCCTGCATCCGCCACCAAGGCGTGGAGCGCCTCGTCATCGAGTCCGACGAGCGCTGGCCCGCCTTCAACCAGGCGGCCGCCAAGCTCGGAGTCGTCGGGGTGCTGTCGGTGCCGCTGGTCGACGACGACACCGCCCTCGGCGGACTCAACCTCTACTCGAAGACGACGGC
>DASYMT010000157.1:0-7593 GCA_036008925.1 Acidimicrobiales bacterium
TCCCACATCGTGCGCTTCGTCGACGAGGTATGCGAGCGAACCGAGGCCGTGGCGCGGCGCGGCCGCCTCGACGCCGGACTGACCGCGGCCGTCAGCCTTGCTGTGCGCCGCGGCCTGGCCGTTCTCAATATCGCCCTACCGCCGTTCCTTGGCTCTTTGCCACCGACCGTGGTCAGGGCAGGCGCGTGCGGCTGACGATCGGGCTTTGGCTTCCGCAAGAACGGCCCACGCTTCGTCGGGAGAACGACGAGGCGTGGGAGTGGGTCACCTTCAGAAGAGCGTGACGTCGACGGCGGGCGATACGCTCTCCACCGTGCATCTGGGGGTGGCGTTGAAGGGCATCCTGAACGTCTACGAAGAGCCACAGCCGCTTGCGAGGCCGCGGTGGACGACGACGTGATCGAGCAGCTTCGGTCGGCCGGCATCCCACGGTGATCGAGCACATGAGCAACGAGAGGCTCATAGCGCTGTGGTCGGTCACATCAAAAGCGGCGCTGACGGAGGTCAGAGCGAACGTCAATGCTCGGCTGGTCCGGCGGACCTTGGCCAGATGACCGACCCTCCGGCGCTCGTCGGGCAATGGGTCCCGGCCGACGAGGCCACGCGCAATGCCTGCGGCGAGGTGACGATGACGTTCCAGCCCGACGGTCGCCTGACGTACGCCATCGAGAACGACGACACCATCGAGGTTATCTACCTGACCTATGAGGTCTCCGGCGACATGTTGGCCACCGATCAGCCGTCGTCGCCCCAGCTAGAGAGAACCCGTTTCGAGATCGACGAGGCCGGCCGATTGCGGTTGTACTACGAATCCGAGGCATCAGTGTTCCGGCGGGCCTAGGGCTCCGGCCGAAAATTTCTCGCCTGCGGCTGGCGCTGGACGGAGTGCTGGATGCGGCCGTCCGCGGGAGACCTCTTGGTCCGCCGTCATGCCTCTGACCTGCGGAAACACTTGGAGGCGGCGACCGGAATCGAACCGGTGTACAGGGCTTTGCAGGCCCTTGCCTAAGCCACTCGGCCACGCCGCCTGGGACCAACAAGGGCACCCCCCGGCCGGTCGGCCCCGCAGTGTAGGCCACGGGCGCGGTGAGGCACTTCCGCCTGCCGCCAGTTACACGGGAGCCGGCCGTAACATCGCCAACAGGCAAGCCCGACCCAGGGGGTAGTGGATGCAGCGTCGCTCCATCGTCCGTGTCACGGCAGTCCTGGCGGCAACCGCCTTGGCCACGGCCGCGTGTGCGAGCAACAAGGGCAGCAGCCAAGGACAGAGCCAAGGCCAAAGCGGCAACCGCGCCGACGCAGCCGCCGGGCCGCCGCAAGCGGGCGGCCGCCTCATCATGGCCACGGAGGCCGAGATCGACGGCTTCGACCCGACCAAGAACCGCTTCGACATCACCGGCCTCACCTACGCCGAGACCGTGTACGACCCGCTGGCCGCCTACGGCAAGGACCGCAAGGTCCATCCGTACCTGGCCCAGTCGATCGAGCCCAACGCCGACTACACGGTCTGGACGGTCAAGGTCCGCTCCGGCGTCAGGTTCCACAACGGCGACCCGCTCAACGCGGACGCGGTGAAGGCCAACCTCGACGGCCACCGCCGCTCGCCCCTCACCAGCCCGGCCATCGCCTCCATCAGCGACGTCGAGAAGGTCGACGACCTCACCGTCAACGTGAAGATGAAGGAGCCCTGGGTCTCGTTCCCCTCCTACCTCACCGGCCAGATCGGCTACGTCGCCTCGCCCCGAACGCTGTCCGACAGCAACGGCAGCCGCAACCCGATCGGCACCGGCCCGTTCAAGTTCAAAGAGTGGGTCCCCGGAAACCATTTCATCGCGGTCAAGAACCCGGACTACTGGCAGAAGGGCCTCCCCTACCTCGACGAGGTCGAGTACCGCCCCATCGTCGAGGTCCAGTCCCGGGCGTCGAGCCTGAAGGCGGGCACCATCGACCTCCTCCACACCACCGACCCCGACACCATCGTCGACTTCCGCAAGGACAAGAAGGTCTCGTTCATCGACGACGCCAAGAGCCCGGGCGAGCACGAAGAGAGCTTCTTCATGCTCGACACGGCCAAGCCGCCGCTGGACGACGTGCGCGTGCGCCAGGCCCTGGCCTACGCCACCGACCGCCGCAAGGTCGTGAACACCGTCTACGCGGGCATCCTCCCCGACTCCACGGGGCCCTTCGACAAGAACTCGCCCTACTTCGGCGAGTCCGGCTACCCCGGCTACGACCTGAACAAGGCCAAGGACCTGGTGGCCCAGTACGAGAAGGACAAGGGCAGGATCACCTTCGAGCTGGGCACCACCAACTCGGCCAAGAACCTGCAGACCACGCAGTTCGTGCAGGACATGTGGAAGCAGGCCGGCATCAACACCACGCTCAAGCAGGTCGAGCAGAGCTCGTTCATCCTCAACGCCCTCGTGGGCAACTACGACGCCTACCTGTGGCGGCAGTTCGGCGCCCCCGACCCCGACGCCGACCTCATCTGGTGGAGCTCGGCCACCGCCGCCCCCATCGGCCAGCTCTCGCTGAACTTCGCCCGCAACAAGGACCCCCAGGTCGACGCAGCGCTGGCCAAGGGCCGCCACTCGGCCGACGAGGCCGAGCGCATGGCGGCCTATCAAGCGGTGGCCAAGCGCTTCGCCGAGGACGTGCCCTACGTCTGGATCGGCACCACGGTGTGGGCCGTCGTCTCCAAGCCCAAGGTCCACGGCGTCACGACCTGGAAGCTGCCCGACGGGGCCGACGGGATCGACGGGCTTCTGTCCGGCCGCTTCCTGATGTCGCACGTCTGGGCGGGCAGGTAGGCCTGGACCAGGGGTGAGTGCGCGCTTCCTCCTGAAGAAACTCGTCCAGCTCGTGCCCGTGCTGTTCGCGGTGTCGGCGCTGTCGTTCCTGCTCCTCAACCTGCTCCCCGGCGACCCCACCGTGGCCATCCACGGCCCCACCGCCACCCAGGAGAGCCGGACCCGGCTGCGCCACGAGCTCGACCTCGACAAGCCCCTGCCCGCCCGCTACGCCACGTGGCTCGGCCACAGCGTGACGGGCGACCTGGGCAAGTCGTACGTGAGCAACCAGCCCACCACCGAGGCGCTCAAGCAGCGGCTCCCGGTGTCGCTCGAACTGCTGCTGCTCAGCCAGCTCCTCGCCCTGGCCGTGGCCATCCCGCTCGCCATCCTCGCCGCGCTGCGGCCCAACCGACTGCTCGACCGCGTCTCAACCGGCTCGGCCTTCGGGCTCCTCGCCATCCCCAACTTCATGCTCGGCGTGCTGTTGATCTACCTCTTCGCCGTGCGGCTCCACCTCTTCCCGGCCACCGGCTACACCCGGTTCACCGAGAACCCGGCCGAGAACCTGCGCTCCCTCGTCCTGCCCGCCGTCACCCTCGGCGCCGCCGAGCTGGCCGTGTACCTCCGCCTCCTGCGCACCGACCTGATCGCCACCCTTCAGGAGGACTTCATCACCATGGCCAAGGCCAAGGGCCTGCCCACCTGGCGCATCCTGCTGCGACACGCCCTGCGCCCGTCGACCTTCTCGCTGGTCACCGTGGCGGGCCTCAACCTGGGCCGCCTCATCGGCGGGGCGTTCGTGGTCGAGTACCTCTTCGCCCTCCCCGGCATCGGCGCGCTGACCGTCGAGTCGATCTTCAAGCGCGACTACATCGTCGTGCAGGGCACCGTCCTCCTTGTCGCTGTGGCCTACGTGCTCGCCAACTTCTGCGTTGACCTCTTCTACGGCTTCCTCGACCCGCGGGTGCGCCATGCCCGAGCCTGAGGCGGCGGCGGTGTCGGCGGTTGCCCCCCTGCCCGCGGCCGTGCCGGAGCTGGGCGACGGGCCTGCTCGTCGACTGGGCCTGCTGTTCTGGCTCTCGGCGGGCTGGCTCGCCCTCATCGTCCTGGCCGCCGTGCTGGCCCGCTGGATCCCGGGCCTGCCCAGCCCCACCGAGACGGGGGTGGGCCCGGCCCGCCAGGCCCCCACCGCCCAGCACCTCCTGGGCACCGACAGCCTGGGCCGCGACATGCTCGCCCGCACCATCTACGGGGCGCGGGTATCGCTGGTAGTCGGCTTCACGTCGATCACGGCGGGGCTGCTGGTGGGCGGCGCGCTCGGCGTGCTGGCGGGGTACTACCGAGGCCGCTTCGAGGCCGTCGTCATGGGGGCCATGGACGTGCTGCTGGCCTTCCCCGCCCTCGTCCTCGCCTTGGCCCTGGTCAGCTTCCTCGGGCCGCGGCTCGGCACCGTCAGCCTGGCCATCGCCATCCTTTCCGTCGCCCCCATCGCCCGCGTCATCCGGGCCAACACCCTGACCTTCGCCCAGCGCGAGTTCGTGCTGGCCGCCCGCACGTTGGGGGCCAAGAACCGCCGCATCATCGTCAGCGAGCTGCTGCCCAACGTGCTGCCCGCCGCGCTGTCGTTCGCGCTGGTGGCGGTGGCCGTGGCCATCGTGGCCGAGGGGGCGCTGGCCTTCCTCGGCCTGTCCGTGCCCGCCCCGCAGCCCACGTGGGGGTCGATGATCAACGAGGGCCGCACGCTGCTCCAGCAGGCGCCGCACATCAGCTTCGTCCCGTCGGGCGCCATGTTCCTCACCGTGCTGGCCCTCAACTTCGCGGGCGACTCGCTGCGGGCCCGGTTCGACGCGCGCGAGGGCAGACTGTGACAGAACCGCTGTTGGACGTGATCGGCCTGTCGACCAGCTTCCCCACCGAGCGGGGCCTGGTGCGGGCGGTAGACGGCGTGTCCCTCGGTATCGAGCGGGGGCAGACGCTCGGCATCGTCGGCGAGTCGGGCTCGGGCAAGACGGTGCTGTCCCGGTCGATCATGGGCCTGCTGCCCGCCAGCGCCAGGCGGGAAGGGCAGGTGCTGTTCGAGGGGCAGGACCTCGCCGCCCTGTCGGCCCGGGACCTGCGCGACATCTGGGGGGCCGAGATCGCCATGGTGTTCCAGGACCCGATGACGTCGCTCAACCCGGTGGTGCGCATCGGGCGGCAGATCACCGAGTCGTTGCGCCACCACCTGCGCCTCGACAAGGAGACGGCCAAGGAGGACGCCGTCGCCCTGCTGAAGTCGGTCGGCATCCCCGAGCCTCGACGCCGCTTCGACGAGTACCCGCACCAGCTCTCGGGCGGCATGCGCCAGCGGGTCACCATCGCCATCGCCTTGGCCTGCGGGCCCAAGCTGCTGTTGGCCGACGAGCCCACCACCGCCCTCGACGTCACGGTGCAGGCCCAGATCCTCGACCTGCTGGAGGCCAAGCGGCGGGAGCGGCACATGGCCATGATCCTGGTCACCCACGACCTCGGCGTGGTGGCCGGACGGACCGACGAGATCCTCGTCATGTACGCCGGGCGGGTGGTCGAGCGGGCACCGACCTACACGCTGTTCACCGACATGAAGATGCCGTACACCGAGTCGCTCATGGCCTCCATCCCTCGCATCGAACAGCCCAGCCACACCCGGCTGCGGGCCATCGGGGGCAGGCCGCCCGACCTGGCCGCGCCACCCGTGGGGTGTCGCTTCGCGCCCCGCTGCCCGTACGTGCGCCCCAAGTGCACGGTCGAGGAGCCGCCGCTGCTGCCCGCCCCCACGCCGGGCCACGTGTACCGCTGCTGGTATCCGGTGGGGACCTGATGGCGGGGTCGGGCACCGCGCACCTGCGGGGGCGGGACGACGCGCTGTTGCACGTCTCCAACCTGGTGGTGGAGTTCCCGGCCGGGCGGGGCCGGGTGGTGCACGCGGTGTCGGACGTGAGCCTCGACCTGCTGCCCGGCGAGACGCTCGGCCTTGTGGGCGAGTCGGGGTGCGGCAAGTCGACGACGGGCCGGGCCGTGATGCAACTGCCCCGGCCCACGTCGGGGTCTGTGGTGTTCGACGGGGTGGAGCTGACGGGGCTGCGGGGCGAGGCGCTGCGGCGGGTGCGGCCTCGGCTCCAGATGATCTTCCAGGACCCGGTGTCGTCGCTCAACCCCCGGCGGCCGGTAGGCGAGATCGTGGCCGAGCCGCTGCGTATCTGGGGCGGCGGCGGTGACGACGATGTGCGGCGGGTGCTCGACGACGTGGGCCTCGACTACGACCAGGTGGCCCGGCGCAGGCCGCACGAGTTCTCCGGCGGGCAGTGCCAGCGCATCAGCATCGCCCGGGCCCTGGTCATGGAGCCCAAGCTGTTGATCTGCGACGAGCCGGTGTCCGCGCTCGACGTCTCCGTGCAGGCCCAGATCCTCAACCTGCTGGAGGACATGAAGGCCCGCTACGGGCTCACGCTGGTGTTCATCGCCCACGACCTGGCCGTGGTCAAGAACGTGAGCGACCGGGTGGCCGTCATGTACCTGGGCAAGCTGTGCGAGGTGGCACCCGCCGACGAGTTGTACCGGGCGCCCACCCATCCGTATACGGCGGCGCTGCTGGCCTCCATCCCCGTGCCCAACCCCGAGGTGCGGCCCGGCCTGGGTGGGGCCGCGCTCTCCAACGACCTGCCCTCGCCCATCGACCCGCCCTCCGGGTGCCGGTTCCGCACCCGCTGCCCCCGGGCCCAGGAGCGGTGTGCGATGGAGGAGCCGGTCATGCGGGCCGTGGGCGGGGAGGCCGGCGCGCGCGGCGCGGGCGGGGCGGGCGCGGGCGGCGCGGGCGGCCACCACTGGGTGGCCTGCCACTTCCCGCTCGGCGGCCGGGCCTGACCGGCCGGGCCGGATCGGAGCGCTCTGGTCGCGCTCACGTCGTTATACCGACGTCAGCGCGATCAGAAGCACGCGGGGCACCCGCCGCGCCAGCGAGCAGACTGGACGGTGTGCGGCGACGGCACCGGCAACGGGCGACGGGCAGGCAGGCCAGCGCGGGCGCGGGGCGGGCGGACGCGGGCGGCACAGCCGGCGCGGGGCGGGCGGGCGGGGACGCGGCTCGTCGAACGGCAGGCACGGCTCGTCGAGTGGGGGGTGCGGCTGTGGCGGCCGCCGTCCTCGCCATCGTCGTACTGGGCCTGCCTGCCGGGGCCCAGGTGCCGATCCCGACCACCACGACGACGTCGCGGCCGTTCAAGCCCACGACCACCACGGCCAAGCCGACCACGACCAGCCCCACGGCCGGCACCAGCACTACGGCCAAGCCCCGGGCCAGCACCACGGCCAAGCCGACGACCACCACCACCCAGCCCGGCATCACCACCATCCCTACCCCCGCAGCCGGGGCGGCGACGACCACCACGATCGCCCCCATCTCCAACCACACCGGCCGTTTCAGCCCGGTCTTCACCGTTTTGGCCGTGTTCGGCGTTTTGTCAGGAATCGGGCTGCTTGTCCTGCAGTGGTTCCTCACGAAACCAGGCCGCCACGGGTGGACCCTCTGAGTCTTTAGTCCAGACGGGCCAGGCAAAAATGCCCCGGTCAGGCCATTCCCAGGAGCCGTGGAATGACCGAGACTCCTTGTGTCGGTCGAAGTGGGCGATTCCCCTGCACTCGTAGATTTGGACGGGCCACGTGAGCAAGCAAGCACAAGACATGCACGAGCGTGAATACCTCCGGGTGGCCGAAGTGGCCAAGGCGTTCCACGTCTCCCCCAAGACGGTGGCCCGCTGGGCCGACGAGGGCCGCATCCCCTTCG
>DASYMT010000158.1:0-4201 GCA_036008925.1 Acidimicrobiales bacterium
ATCCTCACCGCGGCCGCCGTGGGGCTGGTCTCGCTCAACCAGGGGGCCATCGGCGGCGCGCTGCGGCGGGTGGGCGGCGGGTCCCGTTCCATGGCGCTGCGGCTGGGTCTGGCCTACCCGCTGGCCCGGCGGTTCCGCACCGGGATGATCCTGAGCATGTACTCGCTGGTGGTCTTCACCCTCGTGTTCATGACCGTGTTCAGCCATCTGTTCGCCAAGCAGGTGGACGACTTCACCCGCAAGGTGTCGGGCGGCTTCGACCTCCGGGTCATGACCAACGCCACCAACCCGATCCCCCGGACCGAGATCGCCGGGCTGCCCGACGTGGAGGCGGTGTCGGCCATCTCGTCGGTCGAGGCCCAGTTCCAGCAGACGTGCGACAAATGCGTCAAGGAGTTCAAGGACTGGCAGGCGTCGACCTTCGACGACGTGCTGCTGGAGAAGGGGCCGCCCGCGCTGAGCGCCCGGCTGCCGCAGTACGCCGACGACGCCGCCGCCTACCGGGCCCTGGCCTCCGATCCGAATGCCTTCATCCCCAGCCGCTTCTTCCTCCAGACCGGCGGCGGCCCGCCCGGGCGCGCGGTGACGCCCGGCGACGTCGTCGTCATCAAGGACCCCGAGTCGGGGCGCACCCGTTCGCTCAACGTGATCGCCACGGCCGAGTCGGGCTTCGGCAACCTGCTTGCCCTCATCAATCCCTCGGCCATGACCGACTTGTTCGGCGGGCGGGCCTCGCCCAACCTGCTGTTCGTGGCCGTGCGGTCCGGCGTGGACGCCGACCGGCTGGCGGCGACCGTCAACGGGCGCTACATCGACAACGGGGCCGACGCCCGCTCCTTCCGCGAGATCGTGTCCGACAACCTGGGCCAGCAGAAGCAGTTCTTCCGGCTGATCCAGGGGTATCTGGCGCTGGGGCTGCTGGTCGGCATCGCCGGCCTCGGCGTGGTGATGGTGCGGGCCGTGCGCGAGCGGCGGCGTCAGATCGGCGTGCTGCGGGCGCTGGGCTTCGAGGCACAGGCGGTGCGGCGGGCCTTCATCGCCGAGTCGGCCTTCGTGGCCTTCGAGGGCATCGTCATCGGGACCGGCCTGGCGCTCGTGACCGCCTGGCGGCTGGTGGGCAACGACACCTTCGGGGCCAGGCTCGCCTTCTCCGTGCCCGTCGGCCAGTTGGCCCTGCTGGTGGCTGGGACCTTCGTGGCCTCGCTCGTCGCCACCGCCACGCCCGCGCAGCAGGCCTCCCGCATCAAGCCCGCCGTCGCCCTCCGCATCGCCGACTAGAGGACTTTGATCGCGCCCACGTCGCCATACCGACGTGAGCGCGACCAAACGCCTCTCTCACACGGCATGCTGGTGCGGTGACGGTCAACCCGGACGCCGCCTTCGAGCGGATCCACCTGGACGAGACCTCCTGGGTCGACGTGGCCCGCGGCTGGGTCGCTCCGGCCGAGGCGGACGACCTGTTCGCCGGCCTGGTCGACAACGTGGCCTGGCAGAGCAGCAGGCTGTTCCGGTATGACCACTGGGTGGAGGAGCGCAGGCTCGGGTCCATGTGGCGGCCGGGCACGCCGCTGCCGCACCCGGGCCTGGCCGACGTGCACAAGTCCCTCCAGCGCCGTTATGCCGTGCAGCTCCACGGGTTCGGCCTCATCCAATACCGGGACGGCCGGGACGGGCAGGCCTTCCATCGCGACACCGACATGCGCTGGCTGGACGACACGGTCATCGCCATCCTCTCCCTCGGCATCCAGCGGCCCTGGCTGCTGCGCCCCCGCTCCAACCGCTACACCGACAGCGCGCTGAAGGGCGCCACCCACGACATCTGCCCAGGCCCGGGCGACCTGCTGGTGATGGGCGGACGCTGCCAGGCCGACTGGGAGCACTCGGTGCCGTACCTCCCGACCGGCAACGTGGGCATGCGCATCTCGCTCCAGTGGCGTCACGCCACCCGCACGGGCCGGCCCTTCGTCGGCGGTTCCTATCGGGCGCCGGTCACCTACGGCCGCTAGGCCGGGGACGGCGGAGACTCAGTCAGGCTCGGTCGACGCAGGCCCCAGCGCCGCCTCCACCTGGTCGAACAGCCGGGCCGTGCACGACGCCATCTCCACCGCGGGCAGGACCTCCACCACCCGCGCCGCCAGCGCGTCGAACGCCCCGTGCAGCGCCACCGGGCGCCCGGTGTCGCCGCCCGCGGCCATGGCCGGGTCGAGCGGGATCGAGCCCAACAGCGGCGCACCCACCTGGGCGGCCAGCCGCTCTCCTCCGCCCGTCCCGAACAGCGCGTACGACTCCCCGTGGGCACACGAGAAGGCCGACATGTTCTCGATCACGCCCGCCACGCGCAGGTACCCCTTGCGGGCCATGTCGGCGGCCCGGGCCGCCACCTTCTGGGCGGCCAGCGCGGGCGTCGTGACGATCAGCATCTCGGTGCGGGGCAGCATCCGGGCCAGCCCCATCTGGATGTCCGACGTGCCCGGCGGCATGTCGATCAGCAGGTAGTCGAGCGCCCCCCACCGCACGTCCTCCAGAAAGTGCTGGACGGCCCGGTTCAGCATCAGGCCCCGCAGCATCACGGCCTCGTCCTCGCCCGTCCCCTCGATCGACCCCATGGAGACGACCTTCAGCAACCCGCTCCCCGACCCGCCTTCGACCGGCAGGGTCAGCGGCACGATCTTGCGCCCCTCGGCCGATACCCGCTGCTCGTCCAGGCCCAGCATCCGAGGGATGGAGAACCCGCCGATGTCGGCGTCGAGCACCCCCACCACCAGCCCCCGCCGGGCCAGGGCCACGGCCAGGTTGGCGGTCACCGACGACTTGCCCACGCCCCCCTTGCCCGACGCCACAGCCGCGATCCGCGCCGTCAGCGGGATGTCCGTGTGCACCTCGTCGCGGGCCTTCCACCGGGCCCGTTCCATCAGCGACCGCTTGGCCTCGGCCGTCATCTCGCCGAAGTGCACCTTCACGGCCGACACGCCGGGCACCGCGCCCACCTGGTCCCGCACGTCGTTCTGCAACTGGGCCCGCAGCGGGCACCCGGCCGTGGTCAGCGCAATGGTCACGTCGGCCAGGCCCGAGTCGGACACGTCGACCCGCTGCACCATCCCCAGGTCCACCACGTTGTCGCCCAGCTCGGGGTCGATGACGCCCCGCAGCGCAGCATGGACGGCATCGGAAACGGGCATGCCCCGAGTTTACAAGGACCTCCCTGCTAAATTCGTAGGGCGATGGACCGGCTCTCCCTCTTCAAGGCGTTGGGCGACAACACCCGCTACGCCATCTACCTGGAGCTGGCCCGCAGCCCCCTCCCCCTCTCCACGGCCGAGATCGCGGCCGAGCTGAGCCTCCACCCCAACACCGTGCGCCCCCACCTGGAGCGCATGCGGGACGTGGGCCTGCTCCACGTCGAGGTCGACAACCGGGGCGCGGTGGGCCGCCCCCAGCACCGCTACTCGGTGGCCGCCGACGCCCCCTCCCTCGGCCTGGAGCCCGCCGCCTACCCGCTCCTCGCCGCCCTGCTGGCCAACGTGGCCGCCCTCTTCGGCCCTGGGTCCGACGCGGTGGCCGACATCGCCAGGGAGCACGGCCGACGGGCCGGTCAGGCCCGGGCTCCGCAGCCCTGCGTCCAGGCCGTCGAGGCCGAGCTGCACGACCTGGGCTTCGACCCGGCCGCGGCCCAGGACGGCAACGTCACCACCATCGCCTTCACCCGCTGCCCCTTCCGCCCGCTGGCCGAGGCCTTCCCCGAACTTGTCTGCCACCTCCACCGGGGAATGGTGGAGGGCATGGTGGAGGTTCTCGGTGGGGCGGACGTGGCCCGCTTCGCCACCCTTGAAGATCGAGACCCGTGCCAGGTTGACCTGGCGACGAGATAGCCTGGAGGACCTATGAGCACCACTGAGACTCAGACCACCGACCCCATCTCGCTCACCGACAGCGCGGTGGCCAAGGTGGCCGAGCTGCTGGCCCAAGAGGGCAACGACCAGCTCGCCCTGCGGGTGGCCGTGCGCCCCGGCGGGTGCTCGGGCTTCAGCTACGAGATGTTCTTCGACTCGGACATCGCCGAGGACGACCTGCGCTCCGAGTTCGGCGCGGTCAAGGTCGTGGTCGACCCGGCCAGCGCCCAGCTCCTCACCGGCGCCACGCTCGACTTCAGCGACGGGCTCCAGGGCGCCGGGTTCGCCATCAACAACCCGAACGCCACCCG
>DASYMT010000159.1:0-1769 GCA_036008925.1 Acidimicrobiales bacterium
CCATCGGGCGCAAGGCCACCGAGGTGGGGCGCAAGCTGGCCGCCGACCTGGGCATCCGGGGCACGGGCAAGAAGCCCAGCGGGTCCGCGGGCGGGGCCAAGGGGCGCTCGCTCGGGCCGGGCGGGCACTGAGCGGCATGGCCGACGAACCCCGCTTCCCTGACGTGCCCGGCCTGCCCGCGTCGTCCGACCTGCCTGCCCTGCTCGACTTCGCCTGCCCCCGGTGTGGCGCGGCGGCGTCGCTGCGGGTCTACGGGCCGTGCGAGGGGTGCCGGGGCGAGCTGCGAGCCAGCCAGGTGGGGGCGGCCCGGGTCGTCGAGGCCGAGGCCTACGAGCCCAAGATGAACGTGACGCCCAACCAGGTGGCAACCAAGGACTAGCCCGGTCGGATGGTTCGCATCCGGACCACTCACATCGCTCCTCCGCAGGCCGAGAAGGGGGCGATGAACACGGGCATCGAGGTGATCCAGAACCTTTTCATCTTCGGCGTCGAGGTCGACGGCGAAGAGCTCCGGGTGGACATCTACGGCGGTGCCGACTGTGTGTGCGGGACGCTCATCTACACGTTTGCCGACAAGGGCGAGCGTGAGGAGCGGGCCGACCTGCTGGGCCGCTGGCGGGACTCCGGCACGCCGGTGACCTACGTGCGCCGGGACGGCTCGGCCGCCCTCATGGACGAGGTCGCCCTGCTCTCAGACGCCCTCGGCGCCTAACCGGCCCGCTCTCCCCGCACCCGCACGCTCTCCCGCACCTCACCTCTACCCTCTCACCCCCCTTCGGGCGGCCGCGGGCCAGGGTGCAGCGGCAGGGTCAGATGATGACTCGGCAGAGCTCGTCGAAGGTGGTGCGGCCCTCGGCCACCTTGCGCAGCCCGTCGTGGCGCAGCGGGATCATCCCCTGCTTGATGGCCAGCGCCCGCACCTCGTCGCTCGTGCCCCGCTTCAGCACCAGGGCGGCGATCTCCTCGGACATGGGCATGACCTCGTGGACCGCGAACCGGCCCCGGTACCCCGACTTGGAGCAGGCCCCGCAGCCGACGGCCCGGAAGAAGGTGGGCTCGGGCACCATGGCCGCCACCTCGTCCCATCCGGCGCCGAGCAATTCGGCCTCGGTCGGCTCGTAGGGCTCGCGGCACTTGTCGCACACCCGGCGGATCAGCCGCTGGGCCAGGATGCACGACAGCGACGACGTGACCAGGAACGGCTCCACGCCCATGTCCAGCAGACGGGCCGGAGTGGAGGCGGCGTCGTTGGTGTGCAGGGTGGACAGCACCATGTGCCCGGTGAGCGCGGCCTCGACCGCGATGGTGGCCGTCTCTTTGTCCCGGATCTCGCCCACCAGCACCACGTCGGGGTCGGCTCGCAGGATGGAGCGCAGGGCATTGGCGAAGGTCAGGCCCGCCTTGCGGTTCACCTGCACCTGCTTGACCCCGTTGAGCTTGTACTCGACCGGGTCCTCCACGGTCACGATGGCCCGGTTGGGGTCGTTGATCTCGCTGAGGGTGGCGTAGAGGGTGGTCGACTTTCCTGACCCCGTCGGCCCGGTCACCAGCACCGCGCCCCAAGGGCGCTTGTAGGCGGCCTCGTAGCGGGCCCGGGTCTCGGGCAGGAAGCCGAGGTCGTCGATCTTGAGGACCCCGCTGCCGTGGTCCAGGATCCGGATGATGATCGACTCGCCCTGGGTGGTGGGCAGGGTGACCATGCGCAGGTCGACGCTGCCGCTCTCCATCTGGAGCGACACCCGGCCGTCCTGGGGCAGGCGGCGCTCGGC
>DASYMT010000160.1:0-2011 GCA_036008925.1 Acidimicrobiales bacterium
GCGCAGCTCGTCGGGATGGTCGACGTCGCCGCGCCGCACGGGCCACGGGTTCAGGTCGAGGCAGTTCATGTTGACGGCCCAAAGCACATGGGCGACGTCAACGGGGCACAGCTCCTCGGCCGACCGGCCCGAGGGGAACGAGACGGTAACCGTCTCCAACCACGACGGCCGACCCTTCTCCGGCACCCGCTTCTGGTAGAAGAACTCGCCCCCGGCCCCGTCGGGGTACCGCTTCAGCATGGTGGGCCGCTCGTACACGCCCCGCAGCGCGCCCTCGCCCACGGCCACGTAGTACTGGGCCACGTCGAGCTTGGTGTAGCCGTGGGCCGGAAACACCACCCGCGACGGCGAGGTGATGCGCACATCCCGCCCGTCCACGCTGAGGACGACTACCTCACTCGACTTGCCAGCCACGCCGCCTCCTGCCTGCCCAACTCGGTGGACGGCCCGTCGTCCGTCCAGGGCCACAGCTCCCGGGCCACCCGCAGCCAGTTCCGCCTCGATCCCAACTCGGCCAGGATGGCGTACAGCCCCATGTTGATGCGCTGGATGATGACGAACATGGGCGGGACGTTGGCGTGCTTGGTGACCTCGAAGAACGTGCGGTCCAGGTCCAGCACCCGCTGCACCGACTCGGCCGCGTACGCGTGGGTGATCGTCCGCTCCTCGTCGGCCAACAGCGCGTAGAAGTGGCCGAAGTAGTCGACGACCACCTCGTCGGTGATCGGCGCGCCGCGCTGCAGCAGGCCGATGGCCTCGGCCACGTTGCGGAAGGCCCGGTCGTCCGGCGCCAGGACCAAATGCCGGATCATGTGCTCGAAGACGCTGATCTCCTCAGGCTCGAAGTGCTTGACCAAGCCGAAGTCGAGGAACGTCACCTGCCCGCCCGGCCGGAACAGGTAGTTGCCCGGATGGGGGTCGCCGTTGAACGCCCGCATCCGGTAGAGGCTGCGGAACACGAAGCGGTACACCGCCTCGCCCGCCAGGTCGCGCTCGTCCTGCGACCACTCCTCGGCCACCACCGAGAAGCGCACGCCCTCGGCCAGCTCCGTGGTCAGCACCCGCGACCCCGACAACTCGGGCACCACGGCGGGCACGTGGATGAAGGGGTGGCCGCGGTAGAACTCGGCGAACTGCGCCTGGTGCCTGGCCTCCAGGCGGTAGTCGAGCTCCTCCATGATCCGGGCCCGTAGCTCCTCGATCATTGGCCCCGGCTCGAACCCGGGGAACATGAGCCCGATGGCCTGCGAGAGGAAGGCCGTGTTGGACAGGTCGGTCTTGATGGCCTGGTCCACGCCCGGGTACTGCACCTTGACCGCCACCGCCCGCCCGTCGTGGGTCATGGCCCGGTGGACCTGGCCGATCGACGCCGCCGCGATGGGCGTCGGGTCCCATTCCGCAAACAACGCGTCGGGCGACTGGCCCAGGTCCTGCTCCACGACCGACGCGGCCAGTGCCGCGCTCATAGGCGGCGCGTCCTGCTGGAGGGTGGCGAGGGCCTGGCGCATGGGCTCGGGCAGGCCGTCGTCGAGGAAGCTGGCCAACTGGCCGATCTTCATCAGCGCGCCCTTCATGTTGCCGAGCGCCTCGGCCACGTCGGCCGCCGTCTGCAGCTCGTGCTCGCGGTCGAGGTCCTCCCGCCGCTCGGCCGAGGCGAAGACCCGACGGGCCCGGTGCACGGCCGTGCGCCTGCCCATCCGGCCGCCCGCCTTGGCCATGGCGAAGGTGCGCCCCGCCCGGCTCTGCAGCATGTCCTTGCGCCGGGCCCACAGCACCCCGC
Source organism: Acidimicrobiales bacterium (assembly GCA_036008925.1). Lineage (GTDB taxonomy): Bacteria > Actinomycetota > Acidimicrobiia > Acidimicrobiales > JAUTXP01 > DASYMT01. The sequence goes on from DASYMT010000160.1 coordinate 1,781, forward strand.
CCGCCACCGCCGCAGCCCCGACCAGGACGCGCCTTCTCAACGGCTCACCACTCGTTCCAATGCGTCACCTGCTCGGCGGGCAGGCGGGAGGCGGGCTTGAAGTCGGTGCCGATCGAGTACGCCACGGGGATGAGGGCCACCTGCGTCACCTTCTCATACGGCACGCCCAGCAGTTCGGCCGCCTCCCGTTCGAAGGCCAGGTGCAGGCTGGTCCACACCGACCCCAGGCCC
>DASYMT010000161.1:0-1974 GCA_036008925.1 Acidimicrobiales bacterium
CACGGGCTTGCGCCAGCCCGCCGACGACACCTCGACCGCCATCCCGGACGACGCCGCCGCTTCGGCCAGTCGGTCGTAGAACTCGTCCGGCTCGGCTGGACGGCGGCCCGTCACCTTGCACAGGTCGGGGTGGGCGAGCACGTCGCAGACGCCGGACGCGGCCAGCTCCTCGACTGCCTCGGTGTAGCGCCGCCACACCTCTTCTGTCGTCCGGCGTTCCCACTCGGCCTGCACCACGGGGTTCTCGTAGTAGTCGAAGCCCCACGCCCCCAGCCAGTGCACCGAGCCGAGCAGCACGTCGAACGGGTAGCCCTTGAGGGCGTCGGCCACCGCGTCCATGCGGCCCGGGTAGTAGTCGACTTCGAGCCCGATGACGATGGGCAGGCCCGCCTGCTTGGCCGCGGTCAGGACCTCGGCGTAGTCGTCCAGGTCGGCGCCCACGTGCTCGTCCCAGTAGGCGGCCATGTCGGCCCGCAGCGCCGGCGCGGTGCCCGCGTCGTCGTCCCAGAAGCCGCGCACGGCCCCGTCGGCCTGGGCGAAGCGGAAGAAGTGCTCGGTGACGGCGATCTCCTCCACGCCCTCGGCCTGGGCCCGTTCGCAGTACGCGGCCAGCTCCTCGATCCGCAGCGGGGCCGCGGGCGAGCCGTGGGGCCAGAGGTGGAGGTGGTAGTCGAGCATGCCGCCCTCATGGTACGGGCGGGCCTTACCATCCGGTGGTGGCCGGGCCCACCGTGATCGACCTGTTCGCCGGCTGCGGGGGCATGACCGCCGGGTTCGCGGCCGAGGGGTTCCGGCCCGTGCGGGCGGTGGAGTGGAACCTGCACGCGGCAGCCACCTATGCGGCCAACTTCGGGGCCTCGCACGTGGTGTGGGGCGACCTGGCCGACTGGCAGTCGGTGCCCCGGGCCGACGTGGTGATCGGCGGGCCGCCCTGCCAGGGCTTCTCGCAACTGGGCCTGCGCGACCCGGCCGACCCCCGCAACCAACTGTGGCGGGAGTACGTGCGGGTGGTGGCCGCGGCCCGGCCCAAGGTGTTCGTGATCGAGAACGTGGACCGCTTCTCCCGGTCGCCCGAGTTCGAGCTGCTGCTGGCCGAGGTGAAGCACGGGCGGCTGGCCGAGTACACGCTGGCATGGGACGTGCTCAACGCGGCCGACTACGGCGTGCCCCAGCGCAGGCATCGCACGTTCGTGGTCGGGTCGCGGGTGGGGCCGCCCGTGCTGCCCGCGCCGGTGTGCGGCCGGTCGGGGTGGGTCGGCGTGCGGTCGGCGCTGGCGGGCCTGCCCGCCCGGCCCGCCACCACCTCGCTGCCCTCCGGCTCGCGGTCGGTGTTCGGCCAGTGGGTGCCCGGCCCGTTCTCGGGTTTGTCGTTGCATCTGGGAAGGCGGCCGACTCCTCTGTCCTTGCGGCGGTACGCGTGCATCCCGCCCGGCGGCGGGCGGTTCGACCTGCCCGACGAGCTGCTGCCCGACTGCTGGCGCAACAAGCCGACAGGGACCACCGACGTGATGGGCCGCATGCGCGCCGACGAGCCGAGCCTCACCATCCGCACCGAGTTCTTCAAGCCCGAGAAGGGCCGGTACCTGCACCCGTGCGCCGACCGGCCCATCACCCATCTGGAGGCGGCCCGGCTCCAGGGCTTCCCCGACGACTTCTTGTGGTGCGGCTCCAAGCTGGAGATCGCCCGCCAGATCGGCAACGCGGTGCCCGTGGGCCTGGCCCGGGCGGTGGCCCGGTCGGTGTTGGGGCTGCTCGGCTAGTCCCGCTTGCGGATCAGGGTGACGCCGTCGCGCACGGTCAACTGCACACAAACGACCCGGCCGTCGCCCGCCACGTGGTCGTTGAAGGCCTTGATGGCCTTGGTGTTCTCGTCGCCCGCGTCGGCTGCGTCGTCGGGCTCGACCACCCGGCCCGACCACAGCGTGTTGTCGGCCGCGAGCAGCCCGCCGGGCGACAGCTTGGGCAGCACCGCCT
>DASYMT010000162.1:0-1656 GCA_036008925.1 Acidimicrobiales bacterium
ACCACCTCTGTGTGCACCGGCTCGCTGGTGCTGGGCGCGGCCGGGCTGCTCAAGGGCAAGCGGGCCACGTCCCACTGGCTGGCGCTCGAGCAGTTGCGGCCGCTGGGGGCCGAGCCCACGTTGCAGCGGGTGGTGTTCGACGGCAAGGTGGTGACGGCCGCGGGCGTGTCGGCGGGCATCGACATGGCCCTCGCCCTGGTGGCGCGCATCGCGGGCGACGAGGTGGCCCAGGCCATCCAGCTCGGCATCGAGTACGACCCGCAGCCGCCGTTCGACGCGGGCTCGCCCGAGAAGGCGCCGGAGGCGATCGTGGAGTTCTTGCGCTCGGCCAGCCGGTTCGTGCTCGAAGGGTCCTAGACCGCTTCGACGCGGAAGAGGCGCCAGAGGCCGGGCACGCCCTTGAGCTCGTGCTCGCCCCGCTCGGCGAAGTCGATGTCGGAGCCCGCCACCAGCTCGCGCACGGTGGAGGACACGAGCACCTCGCCCTCGGCCGCCATGTCGGTGACCCGGGCGCCGATGTGCACCGCGATCCCGTTGAGGTCGTCGCCCTGCACGGCCACCTCGCCCGCGTGCAGACCCGCCCGCACCTCGATGCCGAGGGAGCGCACGCCGTCCCGGATGGCGCAGGCGCAGCGGATGGCGCGCGCGGGCCCGTCGAACCGGGCCAGCACGCCGTCGCCGGTGGTCTTGACCTCGGTGCCCCGGAAGCGTTCGAGCTGGCGGCGGATGAGCGAGTGGTGCTCGTCGAGGACCTCCTTCCACCGGCGGTCCCCGAGGGTGGCGAGCTGGTGGGTGGAGTTGGCGATGTCGGTGAAGAGGACGGTGGCCAGGACCCGCTCGGCGGGCGTGGGCCGCCGCATGCCGGTGAGGAACTCCTGGACCTCGTCGACCAGCGCGTCCGTGTCGCCCGCGAACCACAGGTGGTCCTCGCCCGCCAGTTCGAGGTAGCGGGCCTTGGCGATGTTCTTGGCCAGGTACTCGCCGTGCTCGGTGGTGAGGATGCGGTTGCCCGAGCGGTGGAGGACGAGGGTGGGCGCCTGCACCAGCGGGAGGAGAGGGCGGGCGTCGTCGCTGAAGGCCGCGTTGCCGAGGGCGGCGGCCACGCCTGGGCTGGCCGAGAGCTGCTGGTAGCGGCGGTAGAAGCGGATGAAGTCGGGGTCGTCGACCAGGCTCGGCGCCAGGTCGCCGAAGATCTCCCGGGGGGGCTCGGTGCCCCAGCGCCTGCGCATGTCGGCTGTGCGCTGCTCGACCTTGTCGGACGGGATGCCCCACGGCGTGTCCGCGTCCTGGCGGGCGTGGGCGCTGGCGTTGACGAGCACGACGGCCGCGGTGCGGTCGGGGTAGAGGGCGGCGAACATCAGGGCCACCGCGCTGCCCTCGTTGACGGCCAGGAGGGCGGCCCGCTCGGAGCCGGCCGCGTCCATCACCGCCCGCACGTCGTCCACCCGCTCCTCCAGACTGGGCATGTCCTTGAGGGGGACGGGGTCGGACAGCCCGGTGCCGCGCTTGTCGAACACGATGAGGCGGCTGAACTGGGCCAGACGGCGCAGGGGCCGGGCCAGCCAGCGGCCCTCCCACATGCCGCCGAGGTGGGAGGCCCACCCCGAGATGAAGACGGTGTCGAGCCCGGCGTTGTCCCCCACCGTCTGGTAGGCG
>DASYMT010000163.1:0-4269 GCA_036008925.1 Acidimicrobiales bacterium
ACCTCCCGCCGACCCGCTCGGCCGCCTCGGCCCGCGCGTCCCTCATGTGTGTGCCAGTCTGCCCCACATGTGCAGAAGCATCGTGCGGTTGCGAGGGGAAGCGTGGGTGGGCGATCCGGAGGTGCGGGCCGCGGCCTTGCAGTTCGTCCGCAAGGTGAGCGGATACCGCCAGCCGTCCAAGGCCAACCAGGAGGCCTTCGACGCGGCGGTGGACGAGATCGCCGATTCGGTGCAGCGCCTGCTCGACGGGCTGGTGGCGCCCGCCCGGTGACGGCCGCCGTCATGGGTCCAGCCGTCGACGTCTGGCTGGCCGACCTCGACGTGCCCGCCTCCGAGGAGTCCCGCATGTGGCTCCTGCTCGACCAGGCCGAGCAGGAGCGGGCCCAGCAGTTCCGGCTCGACCGGCTCCGGCGGCGCTACACGGTGGCCCACGCCATGGTCCGCCTGCTGCTGGGCGATCGCGTCCAGGCCGATCCGCGGGTCCTGCGATTCGAGACGGGTGAACACGGCAAGCCTTTCTTGGCTGGAGGGGCCGGTCTGGCGGGGGACCCGCCGCACTTCAACCTGTCGCACTCGGGCGAGCGCGCCCTCGTCGCCATCCGGGACGACGGGCCGGTCGGCGTCGACATCGAGCAGGTGCGCGAGCTGTCGAGCCTGCGGGGCGTGGCTGAGCGCATCCTCGCCCCCGCCCTCTTGGCCGCGTTCGAGGAGGCGGCCGACCCGACCGTATTCGTCCTCGACCAGTGGACCCGCAAGGAGGCGGTGCTCAAGGCGGGCGGCGAGGGGATCACCCGGCCGCTGCGGGAGGTGGACGGGTCGGGCTGCGTGGCCCTGGACGTGGGCGAGGGCTACGTGGGCGCGTTGGCCGGCCCCGGCCGGTTCGAGGTCGTGCTCAAGCGCTGGCCATGAAGGCTTTGCCGCTGAGACTTCTGAGACTTCTGAGGCCCCTGCGGCCGGGAGAAGGGGCCCCGCTCCCCGTCCGAGCTGGCCCACGGACGGGGAGGGGGCCGGCCTGCGGGACAAGCGCGACCCACAGGCGGCTTTGGCCGCCGGCACGACTCGGGCTTCAGCCGAGTGGCACCATCCTGCGGCGGCGCTCCCAGAGCGCGTCCTGCTCCTCGAGGCCGGGCAGGGCGGGCGAGAAGCGCCCCTCCCCCAGCGGCCGGACCAGGCGGAGGGCGACCCCCAACGAGGCCGCGTGGGCCCGGTCCCGCGCCCCCAACTGGGAGCGCAGCGAGGCGATGAGGTCCTTCACGTAGTTGACCGAGTAGCCGAGCCTGCGGGCGATGGCCTCGTTGCTCTCACCCGACGCCACCTCGGCCAGCACCTGGGTCTGCAGGTAGTTGAGAAGCGGCTCGGCCGCAGCCGCCACCGCGCCCGGGCCGTGCCACGTCTTGCCCTCGCCCGCGGCGATGGCCGCGGCCACCAGGCACTCGGGCCGGGCCGACTTGGTGAGGCAGGTGAGGATCCCGACCGCCCGGCAAACGGCGGCGGCCGACGCAGTGGCGAAGTCGGTGACGACGACGACGCCGAGTCGTGACGGGCCGCCTGCGACCTGCTTGACCAGGCCGCAGGCATCCCCGTCCGGGAGGAACAAGTCCACGATGACCACCGCGGGGGCGATCGAGCGGATGAGCTCGGCTGCGGCCGCCACCGTGGTCGCGGTGGCGGAGAGGTGCAGCCGAGGATGGCGTTCGACGAGGTCGCACAGCGCGGCCCGAGTGAGGGGCTCGTGCTCGACCACGAGTACAGGCAGCGCCTGGCGGCGGGTGGCGCCGGGCGGCGAGAGCCGGTCGGCGAAGCCTGCCACGATGCCGTTGGAGAGGCGGGCGGCCTGCGGGGGCGTCGTGGTGGTGGTCACGAAGCCGCCCCTGCATCGGCGCTCGAACGGCGGATGGGGACGGTGGCCTCGACCACCGCGCCGCGGGGGCTGAGGGCGCTCAGGCGCAGTCGGCCGCCGACCCGGGCCAGCCGGTCCTGCAAGCCGCGGATGCCCTGGCTGACCGACGTCTGGAACAGGTTGCGCTGCGAGAGGCCCACGCCGTCGTCGCGCACCACCAGCCTGACCTCGGCCGCCCCGTAGGACAGGACGACGACCGCGTTGGCGGCCCGGGCTCCGAAGGCGGCGCCGACCAGGGCCTCGACGGCCACGTGGAAGAGGGCCTCGGCCCGGCCCGTCGACACCCGGCGGGGCTCGCCGTCTACGACGAGCTTGACGTACAGGTCGGACTCGGCCATGACCTTGCGGGCGATGGACCGGAGAGAGGCGGGCAGGTCGTCGCCTTGGGCCGGGAGGGTGCGCAGGACGTTGAGCGACTTGCGCACGTCCCGGTCGACCTCGCCGGTCAGCAGGAGCAGCTCCTGCATGCGCTCGCGCCACACCCGGTCGGGTGCCTCGGCCAGGTGGGCGGCCAGGCGGTCGCCCATCAGGGCCAGCCTGTGGTGGACCGAGGTCTGGACGTCGCGAGCCGTGCGCTCCTGCTCGACGGCGATGGCCAGCCGCCGGCGGTTGCGGGCCAGCTCCCGGCGGACGCTCGCCTTCCACGCCACCTCGCCGCAGGCCACACCAATGGCGGGAAGGAGGCTGGCTGCGGCCAGGCCCGCGCCGTCCACCACGACCCGGACCGCGCCGTGGACGCGGCGGCGGTGGACGACGGGGACGAGTGTGCGGTGGGCATCGGCGGGGTCGGCCATGGGCTCGACCGGCGAGCCATGGCGCAGGGAGGCCCGCCACAGGTCCACGGCCGCGGCCTCCGCGGGAGTGGGCGCGGCCGCCCCGCTGGCCGCCCGGAGCTGCGGGTTGGCCAGCGCGCACGACTGGACGCGGATGCCGAGCGGCCCGGCCACCAGGCGGTTGATCTCGCGAATAGCCGTGGTCAGGTCGGCCGTGGCCGCAACCACCTCGGCCAGCCGGCGAAGCCCATCGGCTTCGTCACCGGGCTCACGCCGAACAAGGGCAGTCGTGCCCGTCCCCTCCGTCTGGTCCACCTCCGCCCTTCTCCTGCTCAGCCGCCGTCTCGCCTCTGCCGCCAGGAGTACGGGCGAGGGAGCCAAACGTCGCGCCCAAAACAAGGAGGAATTGTGGTCTGCGGTGAATCTTTCACCTAAGACAAGCGCCGGCGGGTCGATTTGTGGTGAAGGGGGCCGAGGATGGCTGGCTACGCATTGCCCGCGTTGTCCGACGAGGAGCGGGTACTGGCTTCGTGCCGGACCGGCGCGCCCGACGGGCTCGATCTGCTGTACCGCGAGTACGCACCCGCCCTCGTCGCCTTCTGCCAGCATCGCCTGGGCAGCCTCAGCGATGCCGAGGACGCGGCCCACGAGGCCATCCTCAAGGCCCACCGGGCCCTCCCCCGCTTCCGGGACGGCGCTCGCCTGTGGCCCTGGCTGGCCACCATCGCGGCCAACATCTGCACCGACATGCTCCGGGCCAGGGGCAGGCTCGACCCCGAGCAGGACGCCATCGACTTCCACTCCCCTGAGGTGGACGAGCACGTGTCCCGCCGGCTGCGGGCCGCCATCGTGGACACCGCCCTGGACGAGCTGCCGGAGCGGTTCCGCATCCCGCTGTTCCTGCGCGAGTTCATGGGCTGGAGCTACGAGGAGATCGCCGTCTTCTCCAACAAGTCGATCGGCTCGGTGCGCACGACCCTCATGCGCTCCCGCCGGGCCTTCCAGGCGCGGGTCGAGGACGTGGCCCGCCGCCGGGGCCAGTGGCCCCTGCCCATCGTGGTGGCGGGCGGCTGGCGGCGCCTGCGGGCCACCTTGCGGTCATGGCGGGAGAACGTGCACCGGGCAGGCAGCGACGCGGCCAACGCGCTGTGGCGGGCCGAGGGGCTGCTGGGCGGCCTGGGCACGGCCATGCAGGCCGCCGTGGTGGCCATGACCGCGGCGGGCACGCTGCTCGCGGCCGGGCCCGCCGCCGCGGGCGCCCTGCGGCTCGACGGGTCCAACAGCGTCCCCGCCGCCGCGTCTGCTGCCGCCGGGCCTGGTGCCGCCAGCTCGACGGCGGCAGCCATGACCCCTCCGGCGGTCTCCAAGGCCAAGGCGGCCGCTGCCGATGAAGGCAGCGGCGCGCCTCAGACCGAGGTGACGGTCCGGCCCTTCTCCAACGCCCCGCCCCAGCCTGCGGTCACGCCGGACAGCGGGTTCCTGATCACCCACGACGCCGACTCGTTCCATGTGCGCAGCGACGTGGTGTCGCCCGCTACCGGCGCAACCTCGCAGGGCGGCGGCTTCGGCGGCGACTGCCATATCAAGGGACATGAC
>DASYMT010000164.1:0-4649 GCA_036008925.1 Acidimicrobiales bacterium
AACTACAACGGCACCATCTCAGATGCCAACATCACCGGCAACGCCATCTCCAGCTCGGCCAACCCGGCCCTCTCCACGGGTGGGGCCATCACCCTCAACCTGTTCGGGTCGGCCTCGACGGTTGCCAGCCTGACCAAGGCGGAGATCAACACCAACACCATCACCAACTTCCCGGGCGGGCCCGGCATCAAGGTCCAAGGCGCGCAGACGACCTCGAGTGGGGCGCCGGCTGGGAACTACGGCACCCCGAGCGGGGCGCCGGGCACGGGCAGCAACATCGTCCAGATCCACAACAACCTGGTCACGGGCGATGCCACCAACAAGCTGAACGGCAACGCCATCGAGGCGTCGGTCACCGGCAAGGGCGTGGGCAACTTCGACATCACGGGCAACGGCACGGTGGCCAACCCGATCACGAACATCCTGGGCCAGGGCATCGCCATCGGCGCAGCGGGCTCGGTGACGGCCACCTTCAACGTGGTCAACAACAACCTCAGCCAGTTGAACAACAGCCTGAACAGCGACGGCATCGGGCTGGGCATCGACAAGAACACCCAGAGCGACGCCAGCACGCTGGCCAACCCGACAGTCAAGGCCACCATCGACAACAACATGGTGGGCGCCACGGAGGGCGCCGGCATCCACGAACTGCTGCGGGACAGCGACGCCGTGGTGGAGTTGAGGCTGATCAGGAACACGGTCACCACCGCGCCCGTCAACCCCTTCTTCTCCGGCATCGAATTGACGTCGGGCAGCTCGGGCTCGCCGACCTACGACCCCACGCTGTGCGCCCAGATCGGCGGGGCGGGGACGGGCAACACCTCGCCCCCTGGAGCGGTGAACGGCGCTGACCAGCGGCCCGGTATCGTCCTCAACAAGCGGAGCACGTCGGCCACGACCTATGTGTTCGGGATCGTCGGCTTCACGCCTGCGCCGCCCAACACGACGCAGGTCGAGGCGTACGTGACCTCCCAGAACCCCGGCAGCGGCCTGGGCGCCGGGGTCTATGCGGGCAAGCGTGTGTCGGTCAACACGGGCGACAATTACACAGGCTGCGCGCTCAGCTTCTAGGCGGGAGGGACAAAGATGGGAGAGCCGTTCATGGGCGAGATCCGGTTGATGGCGTTCAACTTCCCCCCCAAGGGGTGGGCGTTCTGCAACGGCCAGTTCCTGCCCATCGACCAGAATCAAGCCCTGTTCTCCCTGCTGGGCACGACCTTTGGAGGGAACGGGCAGACGACCTTCGCCCTGCCCGACCTCCGGGGCCGGTGGCCTTTCCACCTCGGCCAGGGTCTGACCCTGGGTCAGGCGGGCGGCGAGGCCTCCCACACGCTGTCGCTGGCCGAGATGCCGACCCACAACCACTTCGTGGTGGGCGACAAGACGTCGGGGAACGCCATCCCCAACGCCACGTCCCGCCTGGCCAACTCGAAGGGCCAGCAGCTCTGGGGTCCCCCCAACAACATCGTGCCCATGGCCCCCCCGTCGCTTGCCACTACGGGCGGCAGCCAAGCCCATGAGAACCGGCCGCCCTACCTGGCCATCAGCTTCTGCATCGCCTTGCAGGGCATCTTCCCGAGTAAGAACTAGGAGGCCCCTATGGCGAATCCCTATGTCGGCGAGATCCGCATGTTCGGCGGCAACTTCGCCCCCGCAGGCTGGCATTTCTGTGATGGCGCCCTTTTGGCCATCTCGGAGAACTCGCCCCTGTTCACGCTGCTCGGCACCACCTACGGGGGGGACGGTCAGTCCACGTTCGGCCTGCCCAACCTGCAGAGCCGGGTGCCCATCCACCAGGGGACCGGGGCCGACGGCATCACCTACCAAATCGGGCAGATGGCCGGCGTCGAGTCGGTGACTCTTACCACCCAGCAGATCCCCGTCCACACCCACGTGCTGGTCGGGTCCACCGACCCGGCCTCCAGCAACAACGTGCAGAACAACGTGGCCGCCTCGCTCACCGCGGCGGGCACGGCCAGCGCCTACACGACAGGCAATCCGTCCAGCCCGTTGGACCCCAGCTCGGTCGCGGTGACGGGCGGGAGTCAGCCCCACGAGAACCTGGCCCCCTACCTGGTCGTCAACTTCATCATCTCGCTGTTCGGGGTCTTCCCGAGCCAAACGTAGAAGGGCTGACGAGATGGACCCGTTCTTGGCCGAGATCCGCATCCTGCCCTTCAATTTCGCGCCCAAGGGGTGGGCCGACTGTGACGGTCAGATCATGCCCGTGTCCCAGAACACCACGCTGTACTCGTTGTTGGGGACCATGTACGGCGGCAACGGGCAATCGACCTTCGCCCTGCCCAACCTCGGAGGCTCAGTGCCGGTCGGCGCGGGCCAGGGCCCCGGCCTGAGCCTGTGCTTTCAGGGCCAGACGGGCGGGACGCCGACGGTCATGCTCCTCCAGACCGAGATGCCCGTCCACTCCCACGCCCTGACCTATTCGGCCAACCCGGCGACCGAGCGCCAGCCGCCGAACCAGCAGTTCGCCGCACCCCAAGGCGTTGGCTACTACGACACCAACGCCCAGCCCACGGTGAACCTGGCGCCGACGGCGCTGGGTCTGGCAGGAGCGGGCCTGCCCCACAACAACATGCCGCCGTACCTCACCGTGCGGTACTGCATCGCCTTGCAGGGCGTCTTCCCGCCCCGCCAATAACGTCAGGGTCATGACGGCGGCGATCAGGCTGCGGCCCGCGGGGCCCGAGGACCGCGAATTCCTGCTGTCCGTGTATGCGAGCACGCGCACCGACGAGGTCGCCATCCTGCCCTGGGACGACGCCCAGAAGGCCGTCTTCCTGCGCCAGCAGGCCGAGGCCCAAGACGCCGACTACCGCCGGCGCAGTCCCGACGCCCAGTTCCTCGTGGTCGAGTACGACGGGCAGGACGTGGGCCGGCTCTACCGGGCGGAGGTGCCGGGCGTGGACGGGCGGCCGGTCGGGCTGCGGATGATGGACGTGGCCCTGCTGCCCGAGTGGCGGAGCCGGGGCATCGGTACTCGGATCATCAACGACTTGGTGGCCGAGGCGGAGGCCCGGGGCCTGGTCCTGTCGCTGCACGTGGAGCACTGGAACCCGGTGAAGCGGCTGTACGAACGCCTCGGCTTCGTGGTGGCCGGGCAGAACGAGGTGTACGCGCTGATGGAGCGGGCCCCGGCCCGTCCGGCTAGTTGAAGACGGCCTGGTAGCACGGCAGGCCGTCGCTCTCGGGCTGGACGGGGACGATGAAGAGGTCCAGGCGGCCCAGGGCTTCGTGGTCCAACGAGTACATGGACTGGACGAGGGTCACGCCCGGCTCGCCCTTGAAGTAGAGCGAGAACCCCTCGGCCCGGGGGGCGCCGGGCCGCGGCCCGTACGCCTCCACGCCGACCAGGGTGAGGGGCACGGCGGCGTCGGCGAACTGGATGGTGAAGACGGTGTCCAGATGGGGCCGGAAGGTGTCGGGTCGCAGCTCGTCCAGATCGGCCACGGGCGCACGTTACCGTCTCGTCCTGTGTCGTCCGCGCCGCCCGAGGGGCTTGTGTACCAGCCCGGCTTCCTCAGCGAGGACGAGGCCGGGGCCGTGCTGGCCGTGGTCGAGGCCATGCCGTACGAGGAGGTGGTGCTGCGGGGCCGCCCGGCCCGTCGCACCGTGTCGCAGTACGGCTACCAGTACGACTACCGGGGCTGGGGCATCACGCCCACCGGGCCGCTTGTGCCGGTCTTGGCCTGGCTGCGGGACCGGGCGGGCGCACTGGCGGGAGTCGACCCCGAGGCGCTGGCCCAGGCCCTGGTGATCCGGTACCCGGCGGGGGCCGGGATCGGCTGGCACCGCGACGCCCCCGCCTTCGGCCCCACGGTCGTGGGCGTGTCGCTCCTGGGCCCGGCCCGCATGCGGTTCCAGCGCCCCGTGGATGAGGAGCGGTCGGTGTACGAGCAGGCGCTGGAGCCCCGGTCGGCCTACGTGCTGTCGGGCCCGGCCCGGTCCGTCTGGCAGCACAGCATCCCGGCCGTGCGGGCGCCGCGCTACTCGATCACGTTCCGAACGGTGGCCTAGCCCGCTTTGGCAGGCTCGGGCCTGGGCCAGCGCTCGACGACGTGGCCTGCATCGTCGCCGAACTGCTGGAACACCGCCTCGGCGATGTCGATGGCGAACAGGTGCCACTCGTCGCCCTCGGGACGCCAGTCGATCTTGGCGAACAGGGCCTGGCAGTAGCGCTCTCGGTCCTCGTCGTCGGCCACCGCCCGGGCCCGTCCGTAGACCTTGAACTCGCCGTCGGCGCCCTTGCGGTCGGTGACCGTGTTGTGCACCACGCAGCGGGGCTCGCGCAACAGGTCGAGGGCTTTTTTGGACTGCCACATCATCCCCAGGTACAGCTCGCCGTCGGTGATGACCGGCTCGACCGGGCTGATGCGGGGGAACCCGTCGGACCGCACCGTGCCCAGCAGGATGAGGCCGGTTTGGTCGATACGCTCCTCGCCCTTGGCGGCCAGGTCCGGGTCGGACGCCTGGAACTGGGCCCATGTCGCCATAGGCCGAGCCTAGGCCGGGTGTGGCGTGGTCGACGCGCCGCCGCCCGGGCGATGCCGGACCGCTTGGGGCTAGGCGAGGGCGGCCAGGTCGGCGGCGGCGGCCGCCGTGCTCGGGTGGGACGGGCCGAAGGCGTCCTC
>DASYMT010000165.1:0-2656 GCA_036008925.1 Acidimicrobiales bacterium
CCCTACCACTTCCGGGGGGCGCCCAGGAGCGCCACCGTCGCGGCAAGGCCGGCAATGCCACAGGCCACCCTGAACAGGCGGGCCTTCATCTGGTTGCCTCCTTATCAGGGCCCTTCTCGGTCAATGTCTGGTGTAATCGGGCCGTTTCCGGTCTATCGGCCGGAGGGGGCCATGACTTGAGGGTCCGATTGGGCTAGTCACGGCCGGGCTCTCGGTGCGTGCCGTGCGTCCTGTGTGGAGTTCTCATGCAGGCATGGTCATGGGCCGATAGCGGACAGGTGATCCTCGTCGCGGCATTCGCCGTCGGGCTGGTGGCCGTCCCTCTGGCGGGCGGGCGCTGGAAGGCACTGGCCCATGTGCGCCTGCTGCGCGGCAACGCCTTGTACTTCGCGCTGCTGGTCCAACTGGTGGCGCTGACCGCGCCGCTGCCCCACTGGCTGGCGGCCGCCTTGAATCTGGCCAGCTACGCGCTGGGATGCTGGTACCTGCTGGGCAACCTGCACATCCCCGGCATGCGGCTGGTGGCGGGCGGGACGGTCCTCAATGTGGCCGCGCTGGCCGCCAACGCGGGCGTGATGCCCGCCAGCCGGGCTGCGCTGCGGGCCGCGGGGCTGTCGACCGGCTCGGGCGGGTTCGTGAACTCGACGATCGTGCCCGGGGCCCGGCTCTCCTTCTTGGGGGACGTGTTCGCCATCCCCGAGCCATGGCCGCTGCACAACGTCTTCAGCGTGGGCGACGTGCTGGTGCTGGTGGGCGGGATCCTGGCCGTGCACCGGCTGTGCGGGTCCCGGCTGTTCGGATTACGGCTGTTCGGGTCACGGCTGTTCGGGTCCCGGCTGTTTCGGGGCTCCGGCCGGTGGGGCAGGCTGGCTCGGCTGTCTGGCTTGTCCGTGACGTGGGCCCGGCTGTCCGGCCTGCGGACCCGGCTGTCCGGCACCTGGCGAACGACAGCGGGTCGCCTGTCGGCGGGCCGTCTGTCGGGAAATCGGTCGTCGGCCGGTCAGTCGGCATCTGGTCAGCGGGCGTCCGGGCGGTCGGCGTCTGGTCGGCCCGGGTCTGGGCTTTCGGCGTCTGGTCAGGTGGCCACGTCTGGTCAGCGGGCGTCTGGGCTGTCGGCCGCGGCAGGACGGTCGGCGTCTGGTCGGTCAGCCGCATCTGGTCAGCGGGCGTCTGGGCTGTCGGCCGCAGCAGGTCGGTCGGCAGGGCTGCGTGCCCTGGGCCGGAACCGACGCTCGACCCCCCAAGCCGATGCCGGCGCGTCCGAGCCCGTCTCCACTGCTGCGTCTTCCGCCGACCTGTCCGCCGACACCATCACTGCGTCAGTAGCCGTGCTCCGTGTCTACGGGACCGAGGAGCTCCTGGCCCGCGGCGAAGCGCCGGGCGTTCTCGGCGATGCGGGCGGTGAGGTGCGGCCCCGCAAGGGCCTCGGGGCACGCGCTGTGCGGCGTGATGAGACAATTGGGGGCGGCCCAGAGGGGATGCCCGTCCGGAAGGGGCTCGGGGTCCGTCACGTCAAGGGCGGCGCCGCCGATCCAGCCCTTGTGCAAGGCCCGGACCAGGTCGTCGGTGACGATGTGCGGGCCGCGGGCCACGTTGACCAGCCAGGCATCGTCGCGCATGGCCCGCAGCTCGGGCTCGGCGATGACGCCGATCGTCTCGGGAGTGAGGGCCAGGGCGAGGACCACGGCGTCGGCCTCGGCCAGCACGGCGTGCAGGTCGGCCAGGCCCACGACCCGGCTGACCCCCGGCCCCATGCCAAGCCCGAGCCCGTCGCCGCCGCTGCTGCCGTCGCCGCCGTGAGCCACGCCAACGGGAACGGCAGCCGCACCCAGGCCGCCGGCATCCATGCGGCCGGGCTCCATGCCGACGGGATCCACGGCGGCCGTGCCCACACCAGCGGTGCCCATGCCAACGGCCCCGGCGCCGGCTCCGAGGGCGTCCACGTGAACGGAGGCCCCGGCGCCAACGGCCATGTCGCTCCCGTCCACGGCGCGGGCTCCCGGCCCAACGGCGCCTATGTCAACGGCTCGACCTTCCGCCCCAACGGCGCCCGCCGACCCCTTGAGCCCGTCCTGGCCACCGAGGCGGTCGCCGCTCCCGGCGTCGGACCCATCGACGCCACGCCGCCCGTCGTCGTCAACCCGGCCGCCGCCGTCAACACCCCCGCCGCCGGTCCCTGCCCCACCTGCGCCTGGCTCGGCCTGGCGACGGACGAGTGTGGCGTCGACCCGGAAGGGCTCCAGCAGCCGGAGCAGCGCCTGGGCGATCCCGCCCGCCCCCAGAATGGCCACCCGCGCCCCGAACAGCGTGCGGCCCGTGCGGTCGCCCCACGTGGTGGCCCGGGCCCGGTCGTCGAGGTCCCGTAGCCCGGCCAACAGCAAGGCCAAGGCGTGCTCGGCCACCGGCTCGGCATAGACGCCCTTGGCCGCCGTCCAGGTGCGCCCGCCCCGGCCCCCGCCCGTGATGATCCCGCTCGCGATGATCCCGCTCTCGATGAGCCGGTCGACGCCCGCCGACGGGAGCTGCACCCACCGGATGCCTGGCCCCGCGGCCAGCGCCGCGGCCAGGCCCTCGACGTCGTGGGGGTCGAGCCAGACCAGGGCGTCGGCCGCCGCTGGCTCTTCCGTCACCGTCAGGCCGGTCGGCTCGATCAGGC
>DASYMT010000166.1:0-5158 GCA_036008925.1 Acidimicrobiales bacterium
AGCGGCGTGCCCAAGCGGCTGGTCATCACCAACGGCAACCACGACACGCAGAACCCGGCGTACACGGGGCCTGAGGTCTACAACGACCGCAAGGCCTGGATCGACCATTGGCTGCGGGGCGTGGACGGCGGCTTCGGCACGCTGTCCGCCGACCAGTCGACGGTCAAGACGCTGCTCGAGTACCACCGCGACTCGACCGGCCAGCTCGTGTCGAACGGCACCATCGACTCGACCACGTTCCCGCTGTCGGGCACCACGTGGACGGACTGGTACCTGCACGACGGCGGCGGGCTGAGCACCGCGGCGCCCACCACGGCCGAGCCGTCCGACCAGTACCTCTCGGGCAGCCCCCGCCAGAGCTGGTCGTACCAGGCGGGCCCGACCGCGGGCCACGAGTTCACCACCCCTGCAGGGCCGGACGAAGTGACCTACCGGTCGGCCGTCCTCGGCTCGGACACGACCATTGTCGGCCCCATCACCGCCAACCTGTTCGTGAGCAGCACCGCCCCCGACACCGAGCTGTTCGTCACGCTCATCGACGAGGCCCCGGACGGCAGCCACACCTACCTGCAGCGGGGCATGCTGCGGGCCAGCCACCGGGCTGTCGACCCCGGCCTGTCGGACTATGCAGGCGGTCACCTGTACCGCCCGTGGCGGCCGCACTCGAGCGCCGACCTCATCACCCCCGGCCAGGTGTACGACTACCTGGTCGAGGTCTTCCCGGTGGGGCATGTGTTCCGGGCCAACCACCGCATCCTGGTGAAGGTCCACACGCCGCCCGCGGTGGACAGCTACTACGCCTACGTGCCCAAGCGGGTGCCTGCGGTCAACACCATCCTCCACGACACGGCCCACCCCTCGCGCATCACGCTGCCGGTGGTGGCCACCCCCACGCTCGGGTCCGCCCTCGGCTGCGGGGAGCAGGAGAACGTGCGCTGCATCGCGGGGTGAGCATCTAGGTTCACCGTCGATGCGGGCCTACCTGATCGACGGGACCTATGAGCTGTTCCGCTACCACTTCGCGGTCCCGGCCGAGGTGCGGGCCAAAGGGGCCAAGGGGGCGGCGACCAGGGGCGTGCTCGGCTCGATCCTGGGCATGCTCGAAGAGGGGGCCACCCATCTCGGGGTGGCCACCGACCACGTGATCGAGTCGTTCCGCAACGACCTGTATCCGGGCTACAAGACGGGCGAGGGCGTGGACCCCGACCTCAAGGCCCAGTTCCCGCTCATCGAGGCGGTGTTGCAGGCCATGGGGGTCACGGTGTGGCCCATGGTGGAGCTGGAGGCCGACGACGCCCTGGCTTCGGCCGCCGCCGTGCTGACCGAGGACGAGCGGGTGCTGCAGGTGGTGATCTGCACGCCCGACAAGGACCTGGGCCAGTGCGTGGTCGGCGACCGGGTGGTGCAGCTCGACCGGCGCAAGGGCATTGTGCTCGACGAGGCCGGGGTCACGGCCAAGTTCGGGGTGCCGCCCACGTCCATCCCCGACTACCTGGCCCTGGTGGGCGACTCGGCCGACGGCTTTCCCGGGCTCAAGGGCTGGGGGGCCAAGGCGGCCGCGGGCGTGCTCAAGCGGTACCTGCACATCGAGGACATCCCCCGACTGGCCGAGCGGTGGGACGTGGACGTGCGGGGGGCGCGCACGCTCGCCAACTGCCTGCACGACCACTACGACGATGCGCTGCTATTCAAGGAGCTGGCCACCCTGCGCATCGACCGTGACCTGTGCCCGTCGCTGGAGTCGTTGCGCTGGGCAGGACCGCCCGACCCGGCCGCCTTCGCCGAAGCCTGCGAGCACCTCGGCGCCCCCGGCCTGCCCGCCCGAGTCGAGCGCCTGGCCGTCAAACGCCGACCGAGCTGACTGGAGGACAGAGCGCGTGCTTTCGGCGCGCTATGTCCTCCAGACGGCGGGGAGTGGCAGCGCGAGGGCGGCGGCCAGGCGCTCCAGGTAGACGGCCCGGGGCACCTCCACCGCGCCGAGCGAGGCCAGGTGCGGCGTCAGCCACTGCACGTCGAGCAGCCGCCCGCCCCCGCCAGCCGCGCCCCCTCGGGCCCCGCCCTCCTCCTCGCCGCCAGCGCCCGTGCTGCTTCGCCCACCTGGCTCGTCACCGGCCCCGCCCCCCTCGCCACCGGCCCCGCCGTGCCCACCGGGCTCGTCGCCGGCCCCGCCGTTGTCTGAGCGCAGCAGCTCCACCAACTCGACCAACGCCACCTTGGAGGCGTCGGTCTCGCGGTGGAACATCGACTCGCCCGCGAACAGCCCGCCCACGGCCACGCCGTACAGCCCGCCCGCCAGCCCGCCCGTCGCCCTCGACCAGACCTCCACGCTGTGGGCCCACCCCAGCTCGTGCAGACGCCCGTAGGCGGCGGCGATCTCGGCGCTGATCCAGCCGTGGGGCCGCCCGGGGTCGGCGCAGGCGGCCACCACGTCGGTGAAGGCGCGGTCGACCGTGACGGTGAACCGGCCCGCCGACCGGCGCAGCGACCGGCTGACCCGCAGCCCGTCCCAGGGCAGCACACCCCGGGACTCGGGCGACCACCAGACCAACTGGTCGTCGGTGGGCATGGGAAAGATGCCCGCCCGGTAGGCGGCCAGCAGCGTGCCCGGCTCCAGGTCGGCCCCCACGCCCACCACGTCTCCGTCGGCCGAGCGGGGGTCCGGGAACTGCCACGGCGAGGGTGGCGGCTCAATGGGCTTGGCTGGTTTCGTCGGCTTCGCGGGCTCGACCGGCTTGATGGCCACGGCCTACCCCGAGGCGGCCGTCTCCGCCTCGACCCCCGCCGCCCACCGGCGGTGCAGCCGGGCGTAGACGCCCCCCGCCCGCACGAGCTCGTCGTGCGCCCCCTGTTCCACCAGCCTGCCCTGGTCCATCACCAGCACCAGGTCGGCCCGCTCGGCCGTGGCCAGCCGATGGGCGATGGTGACCGACGTACGCCCCCGGCTCAGGCTCTCGACCGCCCGGGTGATGCGCACCTCGGTGGCCGGGTCGACGGCCGACGTGGCCTCGTCCAGGATGAGGCACGACGGGTTGGCCACCGAGGCCCGGGCCAGCGAGACCAACTGCCGCTCGCCCACCGACAGGTGCTCGCCCCGTTGCCCCACCGGGGTCTCGACGCCCCGAGGCAGCCCGTCCAGCCACGACTCCAGGCCCAGCTCCACAAAGGCCAGCCGCACCTCGTCGTCCGAGGCCCCGGGCCGGCCGAAGCGCACGTTCTCGAGCACGGTGGTGTCGAAGAGGAACCCCTCCTGAGGCACCATCACCAGCGCCGAGCGCAACGAGGCCGGCGCCACCTCCCGCAGGTCGACCCCGCCGACCACGATGCGGCCCGCCTCCGGGTCGGCCAGCCGGGCGAGCAGCTTGGCCAGCGTGGTCTTGCCAGAACCCGTCGCCCCCACCACGGCGGCCTGCGCGCCCGCGGGGATGACGGCCGACACGTCCCACAGCACCTTGGTCGGCCCGTAGGAGAACGACACGCCCTCGACCTCGATGCGCGGCGGCCCGGCCGCCAGCGCAACGCCGGGGACGGGGTCGACCACGGTGACCGGCGCGTCGAGCACGTCGAGCACCTTGCGCCACCCGGCCACCGCCGTCTGGGTCTGGTCGACGATCTCGGTGAACTCGGCCACCGGCTCCAGGAAGAGGCTGGTCAGGAACAAGAAGGCGACCAGCTTGCCCACGGTGAGCCCGCCCGCGGGCCCCAGCACCACGCCGAGGACGAGCACCGCGCCCACCGTCAGCACGGAGAAGATGTCGCCCGAGGGGAACATGAAGGCGGAGATCACGCCTGCCCGCACGTTGGCCTTGCGGCTGGCCTCGATGGCGCCGTCGAGCCGTTCGAGCGACTGGTCCTGGGTCCCGTAGCTGCGGATCACATGGTGGCCGAGCACGGCCTCGGACACGGCCGCCAGCATCTCGCCCACCCGCTGGCGCACCACGTCATACGCCACCGAGAGTCTGCGCTGGACCAGCGACAGCACCACGCCCATGGGCACCACGACCACCAGGGCGATGAGGGTGAGCCGCCAGTCGTACACGGCCATGACGGCCAGCACCACGGCCATGACCGCGGTGTTGACCAACCAGGCCACACCCGCCCACGACAGGAAGTGGCTCAGCGTCTCGATGTCGGAGGTGACCCGGCTGACCAGCACGCCCCGGCGCTCGTCGGTCTGGGTGGCCAGGCTCAGCCGGTGGATGTGGCGGAAGGCCCGGGTGCGCAGCCCGCACAGGGCCGACTCGCCCGCCCAGGCCAGGCGCTTGCGGGTGGCCGACGCGGCCACCGCGGTGACCACCACGGCGGCGACGCCGAGGCCCGCCAGGGTCCAGAACGTGGTACTCCCCGTCCCTTCGTGCAGGCCCCGGTCGAGCATCTGCTGAATGAGGACAGGCACCACCACCCGGCCCACCGCGGCCAAGAGGGCCAGGCCCACGGTGCCGAGGGCCCCCGCCCGCAGCTCCGGGCTGGTGCGCCAGCCCCGCCGCAGCACGCTGACGGTCGACAGCCGGGCGCTCACGCCGCCTTCCCCTGCTCGTAGGCCCGCACCAGGCGGGCGTAGCCGGGCACCTGGGCCAGCAGGTCGGCGTGCGCCCCCCGGGCCACCAGCCTGCCCTCTTCGAGGTACAGCACCTCGTCGGCCAAGGCGATGGTGGCGGGTCGGGTGGCGACCATGAGCGTGGTGGTCGAGCGCAGCCCGCTCGACAGCGAGGAGAGGATGGCGGCCTCGGTGGCCGGGTCGACGGCCGAGGTGGCGTCGTCGAGCAGCAGCAGCCGGGGCCGACCGGCCAAGGCCCGGGCCAAGGCCAGGCGCTGGCGCTGCCCCCCGGACATGGTGGCGCCCCGCTCGCCCACCAGGGTGTCGAGGGGGAACTCGGTGAGCCGGGCCGTCTCCAGCGCCTCGGTGGCGTCCTGGCGGGTGCCGGGCCGACCGAGCAGCACGTTGTCGACGATGGTGGTCCCGAACAGGAACGGCTCCTGGAAGGCGAGGGCGATGGCCGATCGCAGCTCGGCCGGGTCGAGCTCGGCCAGGTCGACCCCGCCCAGGCGGATGGCCCCCGAGTCGGGCTCCATGAGCCGGCCCAGCAGCAACAGGAGCGTGCTCTTGCCCGAGCCGGTGGGACCGACCAGGGCCACCGTGGAGCCGGCGCGGATCGACAGG
>DASYMT010000167.1:0-2213 GCA_036008925.1 Acidimicrobiales bacterium
CGAGAGCACGTCCCGGGAAGGGCGATTCCGCGCCGGGCGGCGACCCCTAGGCTGGCGCCATGCCCGAATCGATCTCGCCCGCCGACGTGGCCCACGTGGCCCGGCTGGCCCGGCTCGACGTGACCGACGAGGAGCTCGAGCTGTTCGCGGGCCAGTTGGCCGCCGTGCTCGACCACGCGGCCGACGTGGCCTCCCTCGACACCGCGGGCGTCCCGCCCACCGCCCATCCGCTGCCCTTGGAGAACGTGCTGCGGGAGGACGAGGAGCGCCCTTCGCTCGACCGGGACGAGGTGCTGGCCATGGCCCCCGAGGCCGAGGACGGCCGCTTCCGGGTGCCCCGCATCCTGGGGGAGGCCCCGTGAGCCTGTCCGCCATCGAGATCGCCGAGGGCGTGCGCAAGGGCACCCGCCTGGCCCGGGTTGCGGTGGAGGAGTGCCTCGATGCCATCGCCCGCCGGGAGAGCGACGTCCACGCCTTCAACACCGTGCTGGCCGACGAGGCCCGTCAACAGGCCGACGCCATCGACCAGCGGGTGGCAATGGGCGAGGACCCGGGTCCGCTGGCGGGCGTGCCCGTCGCCCTCAAGGACAACATGTGCACCCGGGGCGTGCCGACCACCTGCTCGTCCAAGATCCTCGAAGGGTGGCGCCCGCCGTACGACGCCACCGTGGTCGAGCGCATCGTGGCCGCGGGCGGGATCGTCATCGGCAAGACCAACCTGGACGAGTTCGCCATGGGCTCGTCCACCGAGAACTCGGCCTTCGGCCCCACCCGCAACCCGCACGACGTGAGCCGGGTGCCGGGCGGGTCGAGCGGCGGCAGCGCGGCGGCGGTGGCCGCGGGCTTCGCCGCCTTGGCCATCGGCTCCGACACGGGCGGCTCCATCCGCCAGCCCGCGGCGCTGTGCGGCGTGGTCGGCGTGAAGCCCACCTACGGCCTGGTGAGCCGCTACGGCCTGATCGCCTTCGCCAGCTCGCTCGACCAGATCGGCCCGTTCGCGGCGACGGTGGCCGATGCCGCCTTGCTGCTGGAGGTCATCGCCGGACACGACCCGGCCGACTCCACGTCGATCCCCTCGCCCGCGCCCCGGCTGGTCGGCCAGCTCCGCAGCGGTGTGGACGGCGTGCGGGTGGGCGTGGTGCAGGAGCTGATGAACGGGGTCGACCCCGACGTGGCGGCCAGAGTCAACGAGGCGGCCGACGCCCTGGCCGCGGCAGGGGCCAAGGTGGAAGAGGCCTCGGTGCCCGCCGCCGTCTACGGCTTGAGCGCCTACTACCTCATCGCCCCGGCCGAGGCGTCCAGCAACCTGGCCCGCTACGACGGCGTGCGCTACGGCCTGCGGGTGCCCGGTCAGGACATCACCGAGATGTACACGAAGACCCGGGCCGCGGGGTTCGGGCCCGAGGTGAAGCGGCGGATCATGCTCGGCACGTACGCCCTGTCGGCCGGGTACTACGACGCCTACTACGGCCAGGCCCAGCGGGTGCGCACGCTGATCATCCGGGACTTCGACGCGGCCTACGAGCGCTTCGACGTGCTGTTGTCGCCCACGTCGCCCACCACCGCGTTCGCCTTCGGGGCCAAGTCGGAGAATCCGCTGGCCATGTACTTGTCGGACGTCTGCACCATCCCGTCCAACCTGGCCGGGCACCCGGCCGTGAGCGTGCCCTTCGGGGCGGGCGACGACGGGATGCCGGTGGGGGTGCAGGTGATGGCGCCCGCCTTGGGCGAGCCGGTGATGCTGCGAGTGGCGGCCGCCCTGGAGGGGGCACGTTGAGCGGGCCTGCGGCGTTCGAGATCGTGGTCGGGCTCGAGGTGCACTGCGAGCTGAAGACCCGCACCAAGCTGTTCTGCGGGTGCCGCAACGCCTTCGGCGAGCTGCCCAACACCAACGTGTGCCCGGTGTGCCTGGGCCTGCCCGGCTCGCTGCCCGTGCTGAACCGCCAGGCCGTCGACATGGCCATGCGCATCGGCGCCGCCCTGGGCTGCCGCATCGAGCCGAGCATCTTCCACCGGAAGAACTACTTCTATCCCGACATGCCCAAGGACTATCAGACCAGCCAGTACGACGAGCCCATCAACATCGACGGCGAGCTGGCCCTGCCCGACGGCTCTGTGGTGGGCATCGAGCGGGCCCACATGGAGGAGGACACGGGCAAGACCACCCACATGGGCGGGGGCGGCCGCATCCACGAGGCCGAGTACTCCTTGGT
>DASYMT010000168.1:0-12261 GCA_036008925.1 Acidimicrobiales bacterium
AGGAGCGCCTGTCGTCGGTGTTCATGCCCAAGCGCGAGCGCACCGAGGGGAACGCGCAGCAGGTGGTGTTCCCGTACGAGGAGAAGATCAGGATGTCGGGGCTGCAGTCGCCCGCCTCGTCCCGGGCCAAGATGCCCGAGCTGGTGGTGTGCGCCGCCCTCAACGTCTCCGACTCGGTAGTGCCGCCGGGGCGGGCGGCCGACACCTTCACCTTCACCAAGAGCGAGGTGGGCTCCCCGGCCACCGGCTATGTGGCCACGACCGACTTCGAGGACCGGGCGGGCCACACCCCGCTCACCCTCCCCGCCATGGTGGCCATCTCGGGTGCCGCGCTGTCGCCGTCGATGGGCCACATGACCCGGCCCTGGGCCCGTTTCGCCCTGGCCGTGCTCAACGTGCGCCTCGGCGTGTGGGTGCCCAACCCCCTGCGGCTCGACGACATCCCCAAGGCCAAGGGCCTGGTGCCCGGCTCGTTCCTCAACGGGCTGGCCCGCGGGTGGTACGAGCCGGGGCCGCTCTACGTCCTGTTCGAGGCGCTGGGGAGGAACACGCTCAAGCGCCGCTTCGTCTACATCACCGACGGCGGGCACTGGGAGAACCTCGGCCTGGTCGAGCTGCTGCGCCGACGCTGCACGCGCATCGTGTGCCTCGACGCGGCGGGCGACTCGCTGTCGAGCTTCAACACGTTGGCCGAGGCCGCGGCCCTGGCCCGCAGCGAGCTCCAGGTCGACATCGAGATCAAGCCCGTCCCCGACCTGCTGCCCGACGACAGCGGCTTCAGCCCGCAGGGCCACGTGGTGGGCGACATCACCTATCCCGACGGGCTCAAGGGCAAGCTCGTGTTCGTGAAGGCGGCCATGTCCGCCGACGCGCCCTGGGATGTGAAGGCGTACCACGCCACCCATCCCCAGTTCCCGTGCGAGGGCACGATGGACCAGTTCTTCGACGACGCCCAGTTCCGGGCCTACCAGGCCCTCGGCGCCCACGCGGCCACCGGCGCGGTGACGGCCCTGGAGGCGCTGGACCCGCCTGCGCCCGCGGACGAGCAGGGCGACGAAGAGGTCATCGCGGTCGACGAGATCCTGCTCGACGGCCTCGGCGTGGGCCCCGACGGCGCCTTCCTCTTCGGCCTGATCTGAAGGCCCTTATCTGAGCGGTCGGAACGGCTCCAGGGCGGTGATGTAGTCGGCCAGGCGCACCGCGATCTCGATGACCATGTCGGTGCCCCGCAGGTCGGGGTCGGGCCACGTCTCCGAGACCCGGCGCCAGCGTTCGGCCCGTCCTAAGAAGGCGCCGGCCTCGGCTTCGGGGCCCAGGGCCTTGCGCCACTTCGCCTGGCGGTCGAGCAGCCGGTCGAGGACGGCCTGGTTGGCCGCCGCCTCCTTGTGCTCGGCGTGGAAGCCGATCTCCAGGGCCAGCGTGGTGGCGGCGGGGCAGTAGCGGGCGCCGATGACCTGGGCCTCGTAGTGCTCCCGGGGCGGCTCGACGCTGTCGAACCAGGCCTTGAGGCCCCAGCGCCGGGGCTGGCAGTGCAGCTCGCCCAGCCCGCGCGGGACCGTGCCCCGCAACACGTCGGCCACGTCTTCGAAGATCGACGGCTCCACCGGCCGTCATCTTCCTCTATGGGAGCACGAGGTGCAGGTCCCCGAACTCGTGCCAGAGATAGCCGTGGTCGAGGGCGGCCTGGTAGCTGGCCTCCAGCAGCGGGCGGCCGGCGATGGCTTCGAGCATGGCCAGGTGCGAGGCCCGGGGCTCGTGCCAGCCGGTAAGGAGGCCGTCGACGACCCGCACCCCGACGTCGGGCGTGACGATGTGGTCGGTCCAGCCCTGGCCGGGGTGGGCCAGGCCCCGCTCGTCGGCCACGCTCTCGAGGGCGCGCACCACGGTGGTGCCGATGGCGACAACCCGGCCGCCCCACTCGTGGGCCGCGTTGACCCGCCTGGCCGTGTCAGCCGGGACCCGGTAGGGCTCGGGGTAAGGCGGCTCGCCCGCCTCTTGGGACGACACGCCCGCGTGCAGCACCACCGGCGCCACGCCGATGCCCCGGGCGGCCAGGGCGGTGACCAGCTCGGGGGTGAAGCCCCGACCTGCGCTGGCCATCTCGGCGCTGCCCGGCTCCAGGGCGTAGACGTTCTGGTAGGCGCTGAGCGGCCACGGCTTGGGCACGTGGGCGTAGCGGATGGGCCGGCCGTGCCGGGCCAGGAAGGCGTGCACGGTGCCGGGGACCCGCAACACCGCGGCCCACAGGCGCGGGTGCTCGGTGCCGAGGGGGTACGGGGTCAGGAGGGTGGCGTCGGCGTCGCCGGGCCCGGGGAGGTGCAGGCGCAGGCCGGGCCGGGCGTCGAAGTACGGGCGGGCCCCGTTGTCGCCGCGCAGCTCCACCACCCAGCCGCCCGCGGGCAGCGGAGTGGAGAGGTGGAGGGTGAGGTCGTCGCCGTCCTCGGTCACCACGTCGAGGGCGGCGGGCAGCGTGCCCGAGGTGTTGACCACCACCAGGTCGCCCGCCCTGAGGAAGCGGGGCAGGTCGCTGAAGTGGGCGTGCTGCACGGCGTTGGTGCTGCGCTCGGCCACCAGCAGGCGCACGGCGTCGCGGGTGAGGCCCCGGGCCTCGGCGGGCTCGGACGCCTCCAGCTCGGGCGGGAGGATGAAGTCGAAGCTGTCGAGCAGTTCGAGGACGGGGACGGGGACGGGCGTCGGCAGGGCGCTCATGCCGACGCCCCGGTCATGAGGTCGGCCGCCCGGTAGCGCCCATTGGGAAGGCTGCCCTCGATCAGGGCGAGCAGGCCGGGGACGCTCTCCTCGGGGAGCGGGCGGTCGCTGATGTCCTCGCCCGGGAACGCCTCCTGGTGCATCTGGGTGCGCATGTCGCCGGGGTCGACCGCGTAGACGCGCACGTCGGGCTCCTCGGCGGCCATGACCCGGCTGATGTGGTCGAGGGCGGCCTTCGACGAGCCGTACCCGCCCCAGCCCTCGTAGGCCTCGACCGACGCGTCGGACGTGATGTTGAGGATGCGGCCCCGGCTGCGACGGAGGAGGGGCAGGGCTGCCTGGGCCAGTGCCAACGGGGCCACGGTGTTGACGTGGGAGACGGCGGCCAGGACGTCGAGGGGGTAGTCCGCCAGCCGGGGCTGGGGGCTGGGGCCGAGGAGGCTGGCGTTGTTGGCCAGCAGGTCGAGGCGGCCGAGGGCGGCCGCGGCGTCGACCAGGGCCTGGCGATGGGCGGGGTCGGCCACGTCGCCCGGGATGGGGATGACGCCTGCGAGCCCTCGGGTGGCAGCAGTGAGGGCCTCGCCGTTGCGGGCGTCCACCACGACCCGCCAGCCCCGCTCGGCCAGCGTGCGGGTGAGGGCCAGCCCCAGGCCCCGGGACGCCCCGGTGACGATGGCGATGTGCATGTGCCGACCTCCGTGTCCTCGATCTCCTGGGCCGGTTGTACCTCAATATAAACAGTTTTGTCTATTTAAACTTGCTGACTTCGGGAGAACTACGGTCGGCCCCGGTGGAGCGGGGCACGGTCGACATCTACGAGGCGCAGGCTTCGCGCTGGATCGAGTCCCGGGCCGCGCCCCGGCGGGTCGACGCCGCGGCGCGACTGGCTTCGCTGGCCCTGCCCGGCCTGGCCGTGGTGGACGTGGGGTGCGGTCCGGGCGGCCACTTCCCCGTGCTGGGCCCCCGGGTGGTGGGCGTGGACGCGGCCAGGGCGTTGTTGGAGCACGCCCGGCGGGCCGAGGTGCCCGGCGCCTCGGTGGTGCAGGCCGACCTCATGGCGCTCCCCTTCCGGGGGCAGGCGTTCGGCGGGGCGTGGGCCCGCATGTCGTATCACCACGTGCCCCGGGCCGCGCTGCCGCTGGCGCTGGCCCACCTGCATCTGGCCCTGGCCGTGGGGGCGCCGCTGGCCTTGGTCAGCCAGTGCGGCGACGACGAGGGGGCGACCGGGCCGGACGACGAGTTCCCCGGCCGGTACTTCGCCTGCTGGCGGCCCGGGCCGCTGGCCGACGTGCTGGTTGGCGCCGGGTTCGACGTGCAGTCGTGCGCGCAGGACGGCGACGAGGTGGTGGCGTGGGCGGTGCGGGCCCGGTCGCTGCCCGACACCGTGGCCCCCGGGATGCGGCTGCTGGTGTGCGGGCTCAACCCCAGCGAGTACGCGGCCGACGCGGGGGCGGGCTTCGCCCGCCGCACCAACCGGTTCTGGCCCGCCCTGGTGGCGGCCGGGCTGGTGGCCCCCGAGCACGCATGGTCGCCGCTGTCGTTGCTGGCCCATCACTCGATTGGGATGACGGATCTGGTGAAGCGGGCGTCGGTGGCGTCTGCCGCGCTGTCGGTGGACGAGTACCGGGCCGGGGCGGACCGGGTGCGGCGGTTGGTGTCGTGGCTGCGGCCGTCGGCCGTGTGCTTCGTGGGGCTCGAAGGCTGGCGGGCCGCGGTGGACCGGCGGGCCCAGGCCGGGTGGCAGCCTGACGGCTTCGGCGGCGCGCCCGCCTACGTCATGCCGTCGACCAGCGGCCGGGTGCCGGGCGGCATCGACGCGGCCGCCGCCCACCTCCGCACCGCGGCCACGCCCCCGCCCCCGTCCCCGTAACCCCGGCATCTGGAGGACAGAGCGCGTGTTTTTGGCGCGCTATGTCCTCCAGACGGGACATGGGGTCAGTTGACCAGGCGGTCGCGGCCTTCCCAGTAGGGCTTTCGCATCTTGAACTTCTGGAGCTTGCCGGTGGCCGTGCGCTCCAGCGAGCCGCGGAACTCAATCGACCGGGGGCACTTGTAGTGCGCCATGCGGTCCCGGCAGAAGGCGATCAGCCCGGCCTCGTCGGCGCCTGCACCGGCGTCCTCCCGCAGCACCACCAGCGCCTTGATCGTCTCGCCCCACTTCTCGTCGGGCACGCCGATGACGCACGCCTCGGCCACGGCCGGGTGCTGGTAGAGGCAGTCCTCCACCTCGATGGACGACACGTTCTCGCCCCCGGTGATGATCACGTCCTTCTTGCGGTCCTGGATCACCACGTAGGCCCCGTCCAGCGCGCCCCCGTCGCCCGTGTGGAACCACCCGTCCCGCAGCGCCTTGGCCGACTCCTCCGGCTGCTCCCAGTACCCCTCGAACACGTTGTTCGACCGGGCCAGCACCTCGCCCTCGTCGTCCACCGCCATGCGCACGCCCACTGCGGGCACGCCCGCCCGCGACAGTTTGACCGCCAGCTCCGACGGCGACAGCCCGTCCCACTCCGGCCTGGTCCGGTTCATGGTCAGCAGCGGCGACGTCTCGGTCAGCCCGTAGATCTGAATGAACTCCCACCCCAGCTCGGTGCCCACCCGCTCGATGGTCTTCGACGGCGGCGGCGCGCCCGCCACCACCATGCGCACGTCCGGCTTCACCGCGGCACCCGCAGCCGCGGCGTCCAAGATGGCCGCCACCACCGCGGGCGCCCCGCACAACAACGACACCCCGTGCGCCCCGACCCGCGCCAGGACGTCGGCCCCGTCCACCTTGCGCAGCACCACCTGCGTGCATCCCATGGCCGTCAGCGCATACGGCATGCCCCAGCCGTTGCAGTGGAACATCGGCAGCGTGTGCAGGTACACGTCCCGGTCGGTCACCCCGGCGTGCCACCCGAACGTCACTGCGTTGAGCCACAGGTTGCGGTGGGTGAGCTGCACCCCCTTGGGCCGGGCCGTGGTGCCCGACGTGTAGTTGACCGAGGCGGTGGCGTCCTCGTCCCCCTCCCACACGGCAGGCACCGCCTCGGTGGACGACGCCGGCGCGAACAGCTCGGCGTCCTGCACGCCGTCCAGCAGGATGCGGTGCTTGGCCGTGACCCCGGCCAGGCCCGCGTCGTACTCGGGGTCGACCAGCAGCACCGAGGCGCCCGAGTGCTCGACGATGTACGCCACCTCGTCGGCGTTGAGGCGGAAGTTGATCGGCACCAGCACCCGCCCGAAGGCGCTCACGCCGAAGAACGAGATCAGGAACTTGGCCGCGTTGGGGCTGACGATGCCGACGCGCTCGCCCACGCCCACGCCCATGCGGTCCAGGGCGGCGGCCATGCCCCGGGCCCGGTCGGCCAGCTCGCCGTACGAGACGGTGCCCAGCGAGCCAGGCGTCCCGGGCTCGTCCACCACCGCCGCCCGGTCCGGATAGACGGTCTCGGCTCGGTCCAAGAAGTCTGCAACGGTGAGCGCAACCTTCATGCGCGCACCCTATCCGCGCCCCAAAATCACATCATTGGTATTTTCGTATCCATGGACGAGTGCCATGGCTTGTTGGTGACCCACCAAGACGGCCGCGTCGAATGCCTCGACCTCGACTGCGAAACACCCGATGCGCCCCGGCACCCGTGGCGGGCCGACTGCGCCGACGAGCCCGCCCTCTGCGACTGCCGGGACCGCAACCAGCGCACCCGGGCCGACCGGCAGTGGGCCGCCTGACATGAGGAGCCCACGTGAGCCCGGCCCGCACCGCCCTCGTCCTGGGACGGGGCCGCAGCGCCGCCGCTCAGCTTCGCGGCACCTGGCTCCAGGGGACCTCCTTGTCGGTGCGCACGTCGCCCGGCAGGCCCAGCACCCGCTCGCCCAGGATGTTGCGCATGATCTCCGACGTGCCGCCCTCGATGGAGTTGGCCCGCGACCGCAGGAACGCCTTCTGCACGGAGTCGGCCCCCATGGCCGTCTCCGGCCGCACCATCTCATAGGTCGAGTACAGCATCCCGTCGGCGCCCTGGAGCGACAGGCACAGCTCGTAGATCTTCTTGTTCAACTCGGCGAAGGCCAGCTTCCCGGTCGACCCCTCGGGCCCGGGCACGCCCGCCTGGCGGTTCTGGGAGGCCCGGATGTTGGTGAGCCGGTTGACCTCGGCCTCGACCCACAGTTGCACCAGCCGGTCCTTGAGCACCGGGTCGGACAGCCCCCGCTGGCGCCACAGCGCGAGCGCCTGGGCGATAGGCCCTGAGCCCCGCGGCGCGATCGACCCGCCGATCGACACCCGCTCGTTCATCAGCGTGGTCAGCGAGACCCGCCAGCCCTCGCCCACGTCGCCGAGGCGCTCGGCGTCGGAGATGCGGACGTCGGTGAAGAAGACCTCGTTGAACTCGGCCTCGCCAGTCATCTGCCGCAGCGGCAGCACCTCCACGCCGGGCGCGTGCATGTCGACCACGAAGTAGGTCATGCCCTTGTGCTTGGGCGTGTCCGGGTCGGTACGGGCCACCAGCATCCCCCACCGAGACAAGTGCGCCAGGGTGGTCCAGACCTTCTGCCCGTTGACGATCCACTCGTCGCCGTCGCGCACGGCCCGGGTGGACAGCGCGGCCACGTCGGACCCGGCGCCGGGCTCGCTGAAGAGCTGGCACCAGACCTCCTCGCCGGTGAACAGGGGCCGCAGGTACCGCCGCTTCTGCTCCTCGCTCCCATGGGTCACCACGGTGGGCGCGCCCATGCCGTACCCGATGGGGTTGCGGTAGTAGGGGCTCGGGGCGCCCGCCTCGGCCAGCACCTCGTTGACCACCTTCTGGAGCTTGGGCGACAGGCCGAGCCCGCCGAAGCCCTCGGGGAAGTGGACCCACGCCAGGCCCGCGTCGTACTGGGCTCCGAGGAACGTGCGGGCGTCCACCGACGTGGGCGGGTGCCCGCTCAAAAGCTGGGCGGCGAGGTCCCGGACCAGGCGCTCGTCAGAGCTGACAGCGGCGTCGACGACGGTCATGGCCGCAGACTACGACCCGACCAGAACGTCCTGCACCTCGAACCACACGGCCTTTCCGCCGTCGCCCGCGTCCACCCCCCACCGGCTGGCCAGGGCCTCCACCAGTTGCAGCCCGCGCCCCGACTCGGCGTCGTAGGACGCCACCCGCCGCAGCGGGGGCCGGGTGCTCGTGTCGTGGACCTCCACCCGGATGACGCCCGCCAGCCACACCACGACGACCTCGATGTCGGACGCGACGTGCACGATGGCATTGGTCACCAGCTCGTCGGTGCACAGCAGCACCGGCTCCTCCCGGTCGGAGGCGCGCCAGCGGTTCAGCACGTCCCGCACGAACCGGCGGGCCGCAGCCGCGCTGGTGGGGTGCGAGCTGAGCCGCGTCCTCGCCTCCTGGCGCGCGCCGGCGCTGTCGTCCAACCGATTCCCCTCCCAATCAAGGCTTGCCTGCCCGTCCGGTCTGCCCGGCAAACCCCGGCCGCTCCCCTAGCGTCTCCCCGTGGCCGTCGTGTCGGTGGTCCTCTTCCTGGCCGGGATGGCCATGGTGGCCCTCACCGCGGGGTCCACGCTGCGGACCATCGTCGTGCCCCGGGGCATCCCCGCCCTGCTCCCGCGCATGGTCTTCATCGGCGTGCGGGTGGTCATCTCGGCCCTGTCCGGGCGGTCGGCCGACTACGAGCGGCGGGACCGGATCATGGCGTTCTACGCGCCCGTCGCCCTCCTGACCATGCCCATCGCCTGGCTCACCGTCGTGGCCGCGGGCTACACGTGCATGTACTGGTCGCTCGGCGTGCACCCGCTGCGCCAGGCCTTCGAGCTGTCGGGCTCGTCGCTGTTCACCCTGGGCTTCATCTCGGCCCCGGACGTCCCCACCCATGTGCTCGCCTTCACCGAGGCAGGGGCGGGCATCGGCCTGCTCGCCCTGCTCATCACCTATCTCCCCAGCCTCTACAGCACGTTCTCGCGGCGCGAGGCCATGGTCGCCCTGCTCGAGTCGCGGGCGGGCGGGGCCAAGAGCAGCTTCGGCCACGGCCCGTCGGGGGCCGAGATGCTGTGGCGCTTCCACCGCATCGGCTGGCGGGGCGGCCTCGAGGCGGTGTGGCCGCAGTGGGAGATGTGGTTCGTGGAGGTGGAGGAGACCCACACCTCGGTTCCGGCCCTCGCCTTCTTCCGCTCGCCCCAGCCCGACCGGTCGTGGGTCACCGCCGCGGGTGCGGTGCTCGACGGCGCCGCCCTGCGGGTCTCGGTGGTGGACGAGCCGCCCGACCCCGAGGCCCAGCTCTGCATCCGGGCGGGCTATGTGGCCCTGCGCCGCATCGCCGACTACTTCGACATCCCCTACAACCCCGACCCCCAGCGGGGCGACCCCATCGGCGTCAGCCGGGAGGAGTGGGACCGGGCCTGCGCGTTCCTCGCCGACGGCGGGGTGCCCCTGCGCTCGGACCGGGACGAGGCCTGGCTCGACTTCGCCGGATGGCGGGTCAACTACGAAGAGGTGCTCCTGGCCTTGGCCGGGCTGACCATGGCCCCGCCCGCGGTGTGGTCGGGCGACCGGGCCGCCGCCTTCCGCCTGGCCCGCCTGCCGAAGCCCCGAGGGCTCCGCCGCTCCAGCCGCTCCCGCGGGAGGGAATGACGGTCCCAGCCGGGGGGTTACTTGCGATGTGCAAGCGACTCAGACACTTCCGCTTCTCCCCCTGACCACCGGCGTCGTCCTCCCCCAGATGGTCGTGACCATCGCCCTCGAGACCCCCGAGGCCCAGGCCGCGGCCGACGCCGCCCTGGCCGCCGACCGCGAGCTGCTGCTGGTGCCCCGGGTGGGCTCGGGCTTCGCCAAGGTCGGCACCATCGCCCGCATCGAGGAGGGGGGCCAGTCCCGCAACCGGGTCCGGGTCCTGTTCGTGCGGGGGGTGCGACGGGCCGAGCTGGGCGCCGGCGTCCCCGGCGATGGCAGCACCCTGTGGGTCCAGGCCTCGCCCGTGGCCGACGACCTGGGCGTCACCGAGCGGTCCCACGAGCTGGCCCGCGAGTACCGGGCCGTGGTCGAGAACATCCTGGAGCTGCGGGGCAACTCGTCGGTGGCCGAGGCCCTGCGCGAGATCAGCGACCCCGGCACCATGGCCGATACCGCGGGCTACTCCCCCGACCTGTCCTTCGAGCGCAGGGTCGAGGTGCTGGAGACGGTCGACGTGGAGGCCCGGCTGGCCAAGGTGCTGGCCTGGGCGCGCGAGACGCTGGGCGAGATCCAGTTGAAGGAGCGCATCGCCGAGGAGGTGGCGGGCGGCATGGAGAAGTCGCAGCGGGAGTTCCTGCTGCGCCAGCAGTTGGCCGCCATCCGCAAGGAGCTGGGCGAGTCGGGCGACGACTCGGACGCGGTCGCCTCGTACCGGGCGCGCGCCGAAGAGCCCGGCGTGCCCGAGAAGGTCCGCGACGCCATCCTGCGCGAGGTGGACAAGCTTGAGCGCACCTCGGAGCAGAACCCTGAGCACGGGTGGCTCAGGTCGTGGCTCGACGTGGTGACCGAGATGCCGTGGGGCGTGCGCTCCGACGAGGCGGTCGACATTGCGGCCGCCCGCTCCGTGCTCGACGCCGACCACACGGGCCTGGACGACGTGAAGGAGCGCATCGTCGAGTTCCTGGCCGTGCGCAAGCTGCGGGCCGAGCGGGAGATGGATGCGGCGGCCGACGCAGCCGCGGGCCGGGGCAACGGCCTCATCCTCACCCTGGTCGGGCCGCCCGGCGTGGGCAAGACCTCGCTGGGCGAGTCGGTGGCCCGGGCCACGGGCCGCTCGTTCGTGCGGGTGTCGCTGGGAGGCGTGCGCGACGAGGCCGAGATCCGGGGCCACCGCCGTACCTACGTGGGGGCGCAGGCGGGCCGCATCGTGCGGGCCATCAAGGAGGCGGGGACCATGAACCCCGTCGTGCTGCTGGACGAGGTCGACAAGGTGGGCAGCGACTGGCGGGGCGACCCGGCGTCAGCCCTCTTGGAGGTGCTCGACCCGGCCCAGAACCACACCTTCCGGGACCACTACCTGGAGGTCGACCTCGACCTGTCGGACGTGCTGTTCGTGGCCACCGCCAACGTCATGGAGACCATCCCCGGGCCGCTGCTCGACCGCATGGAGGTCGTGCGCCTGGACGGCTACACCGAGGACGAGAAGGTGGCCATCGCCCGCCACCACCTGCTGGAGCGGCAGGTGGCCCGCAACGGCCTGCTGCCCTCCGAGGTGTCGGTGACCGACGACGCCTTGCGGACCGTGGTGGTGGACTACACCCGGGAGGCGGGCGTGAGAAACCTTGAGCGCGAGCTTGGCAAGGTTCTGCGCAAGGTGGCCACGCAACTGGCCGCGGGGGCGGTGG
The DNA here is from genome assembly GCA_036008925.1 of Acidimicrobiales bacterium. Classification (GTDB taxonomy): domain Bacteria; phylum Actinomycetota; class Acidimicrobiia; order Acidimicrobiales; family JAUTXP01; genus DASYMT01. The sequence continues at coordinate 11,039 of DASYMT010000168.1, forward strand.
CCGCCCCCGTCGTGGTCGACGACATCGCCCCCTACCTGGGCAGGCCCAAGTTCTTCTTCGAGGCGGCCGAGCGCACCGCGGTGCCCGGCGTGGCGACCGGCCTGGCCGTGACCGGGACGGGCGGCGACGTGCTGTTCATCGAGGCGTCGGCCTCGTCCGGCTCGGAGGGCCTCACCCTCACCGGCCAGCTCGGCGACGTGATGAAGGAGTCGGCCCAGATCGCCCTGTCGTGGGTGTCCGGGACGCACGACACCGCGGGCAAGAAGTTCCACGTGCACGTGCCTGCGGGCGCGGTGCCCAAGGACGGCCCGTCGGCGGGCGTGACCATGGTGACGGCGCTGGCCTCGCTGCTGAGCGGCAGGCCGGTGCGATCGACTGTGGGCATGACCGGCGAGGTCACCCTGCAAGGGCACGTGCTGCCCATCGGCGGCGTCAAGCAGAAGGTGCTGGCCGCCCACCGGGCCGGGCTGCGCGAGGTGGTGCTGCCCTTCCGCAACGGGCCCGACCTGGACGACGTGCCCGAGGCGGTGCGCCAGGAGATGACCTTCCACCTGGCGTCCGAGGTGGGCGAGGTGCTGGAGGTTGCGCTGGAGCCCGCCGGGTAGGGTCGCCCCATGGACGACCAGGAGCTCATCCACCGCATCTCGCAGCTCGTCGACGAGGAGCACGCGCTGGAGCGGTCGGGCCGCGAGCTGGGGCCCGACGAGCTCGAGCGGGTGCGCAGCCTGGAGGTGCAGCTCGACCAGTGCTGGGACCTGCTGCGCAGGCGGCGGGCCCGGCGGCTGGCGGGCGAGGACCCGGACGAGGTGGCCCCCCGGGATCCCGACACGGTCGAGCACTACCAGCAGTAGGCGGTGGCGCGGCGCCGGGGGGCGGTGGTCGGGGGTGCGGTGCTGGCCGCGGTCGCGGCCGTGGCAGTGGTCGTGGTCGCCGGGCTGTTCGTGCTGCGGTCGGGCGACGAGCCCACGCCCCGGGAGCACGCCGTGCGGTCGTGCGCGGCGGCCGACCGGTTCGACAAGGCCGTGCGGCGCAACGCCGACATCGACACGGTCAACCGGGCGCTCGACACCGCCTTGGGCGAGGCCCAGGCCGCGGAGAAGGGGAACAGCCTGTACGTGGGGCTGACCAGCGGGCTCGTGTCGCTGCGCGTCGCCATCGACCACAACGACGCCCAGGCGGCCCGTATCGGGATCGACGTGGTGCGCACCGAGTGCGCCTACGTC
>DASYMT010000169.1:0-6787 GCA_036008925.1 Acidimicrobiales bacterium
AGCGGTTCGAGCAGCTTTTCGGGACGCCCCACGGGCTCGACCTCGACGCGGTGGCCAAGGGCTTCGGCGTGCCCGTCACCGTGCACCGCACCGACCGGGCCGACAACGTGCGCGCCCACGAGGCGGTCCACGCCGCGGTGGCCGCCGCGCTGACGGCCTGACCGTACGGCGCGGTTAGGGGCGGACGACGGCGGAGAGCAGGGCTTGCAGCTTCAACTGGGTCTCGGCCAGCTCGGCGTCGGGGTCGGAATCGCCCACGATGCCGTCGCCCGCCACCAGCCGGGCCCGGTCGCCCTCGACCGTTGCCGAGCGGATGCCCACGGCCCACTCGCCGTCGCCCCGGCCGTCCATCCAGCCCACCGCCCCCGCGTACAGCCCCCGGTCGAAGGGCTCGGCTGCGGCGATATAGGCCAGCGCCTCCTTGGTGGGCACGCCGCCCACCGCGGGCGTGGGGTGCAAGCGGGCCACGAGGGCCAGCGCGTCGACGGCGGGCTCGGCCAGCGTGCCCGTGAGCAGCGTGCCCAGGTGGCTCACGTTGCGCAGGGGCACGATCGACGGGCCGTCCGGCACGTCGAGGGCCGAGCACACCTCGGCCAGCGCCTCGGCCACCGCGTCGATCACCACCCGGTGCTCGTGGCGCTCCTTGGCCGACGACAACAGGGCCCGGGCCATGCGGGCGTCGACCTCGGGGTCGCCGCTGTGGGGGATGGTGCCCGCCAACGGGTGCGACCGCACGGCCCGTCCGATCCGCGACACCAACAGCTCTGGGCTGGCCCCCAGGAAGCCGCCCATGTTGAACACCATGCAACTGGGATACAGGGCCCGCAGCCGGGCCAGCACCGCGCTGCGCACGATGGGCCGGTTGGCGTGCACGTGCACCTCACGGGCCAGCACCACCTTCTCCAGCTCGCCCCGGCGGATGACCTCCACCGCGTCGGCCACCAGCGCGCACCACTCGTCGTGGGCCGGGCCGCTGGTGAGGTTGAAGCCGTCGGGCGACGCCCCCCACGGCCCTTCATCTTTCATTTCCACAGGGACAGTGCCTGTGGAAACGCGGGGGAGGGGGTGGGTGGTGACGGTGGTGAGCCAGGCGGTGCCGTCGGCGGCCACGCCCACCAGCAGCTCGGGCACAACCAGCGAGCCGGGGGCGTCGGGGTCGAAGGGCAGCGCGCCTAGGGCGACGGGACCGGTGCCGGGCAGGCCCAGGTCGTCGTCCACCTCGATGGCGGCCAGCGCCTCGCCCACCGCGTCGTACGACCCGGCCACCCCGTCGGGCAGGTCGATGCGCAGGGCCTGGCCCCGGCCCGCGAAGCCGGCGCCCTCCCGGGCGAACAGCACGCCGTCCTCGCCCGCCAAGGCGACGAGGTCGAGCTCGGCCCGGTCGGCGTCGAGCCGGACGGTGCGGGCCCTCATGCGCGCGTCCCGGTGAGGAGCTGGGTGATGCCGCCGGACAAGAGGGCGTGCGACGCGTCGCCGAAGCCCGCCGACCGCAGGGACGCCAGCATGTCGTCGCGCGAGGGCAGGTAGGCCACCGACTGGGGGAGGTAGCGGTAGGCCGCCGCGTCCGACAGCAGCCCGCCGATCCGGGGGACGACCTGGCCGAAGTAGAAGGCGTGGCCCCAGCGCAGGACCGGGTTGACCGGCGCGGCCACGTCGAGCAGGGCGACCCGGCCGCCGGGGCGCACCACCCGGCCGAGCTCGGCGAAGAAGGCGGGCAGGTCGACGAAGTTGCGCAGGGCGAAGCCCGACACGGCCCCGTCGACCGAGCCGTCCGGCGTGGGCAGTCGCAGCGCGTCGGCCTCCATCAGCGGGGCGTCGGTGCGGGCGTGGGCCAGCATGCCGAAGGACAGGTCGGCGCCCACCGCCCTATGCCCGTGGCGGGCCAGCTCCCGGCACAGGTCGCCGGTGCCCGCGGCCAGGTCGAGCACGCGCGACCCGGCGGGCAGGGCCAGGGCCCGCACGGCCCGTCGGCGCCAGCGCACGTCGAGGCCGAAGGTCATGATGCGGTTGACCAGGTCGTAGCGGGGGGCGATGGCGTCGAACATGGCCCGCACGGCCCGGACCTTTTCGTCTCCTTGAGGAAGCACGGTCATCCGCCCGCCTCCCGCACGGCCCGCAGCTCGGCGGGCACGCCCACGTCCTCGATGTGCTCCTGGGCCACGGCCAAGAGCGTGCGGGTGAAGTGGTGCGACACCAGCGCGGCGGTGGCCGGGAGCATGCGCTGGAAGGCGGCGACCAAACGCTCGGCCGCCTCTTCGTCGGGCAGGCCGGAGCGGCGCAGGGGCTGGCGCACGTGCTCGTCGAACAGCCCGACGGCCCGCTCTGCCGCCTCCCGCATGGCCGCGTGGTGGCGCCGGGCCAGGTCGAGCACCTCGGGCAGGGGCAGGCCCTCCTCGAGCAGGGCCAGGCCCGCCTTGGCCACGGCCACGTCGGCCATGGTGTAGCCGCCCCGCTCGGGGGCGAGCAGGCCCTCGCGCTCGACCGCCTGCAAGAGCGCCAGGGGGATGCCGCTGCGCTCGGCCAGCACCTCGACGGCGAAGGTCTCGCCCCCGCCCGGCCCGTCGGCCACCGCGGTAACGAGGGCCTCGTCGGCCGCGTCGAGCTCGCCGGTCAACAGGCGGCGGATGGTGGCCAGGGTGAGCCCTTTGGCCTGGAGCGACCGGATGCGCTCGATGCGCCGGTGGTGGTCGTCGCCGTACCAGCCCACCCGGCCTTGGCGGCGGGGCGGGGGCAGCAGGCCGCGCGACTGGTAGAAACGGATCGTGTCGACCGACACGCCTGCCGCCGCCGCCAACTGGTCCACCCGCAGCTCCACGCTCCAATTGTATGAGCGATCGCTCGAAAGGTCTGCATCGACGTGAGGGGTGAGAAGGGGCTGCGCCTCTTGTCGTTCAAGCACGCCTTCCGGGGCGTGGGCTACATGGCCCGCCACGAGCCGAACATGCGCTTCCACCTGCTGGCCGCCACCGGCGTGCTCGTGGCCGCGGCCGCCTTCCGCCTGCCGCTCACCCAGTGGGCCGCCCTGATCTTCGCCATCACCCTCGTGCTGCTGGGCGAGACCCTCAACACGGCCATCGAGGCCGTGCTCGACCTGGTGCAGCCCGACCACCACGAGCTGGTCGGCGTGGTGAAGGACCTGGCCGCCGGGGCCGTGCTGGTGGCGTCGGCGGGCTCGGCCGTGATCGCCGCCATCGTCTTCATCCCCCAGTTCTGGGAGCTGTTTCGCTGAGCCAGCCGACGAGGGCGGCGTTGAACTGCTCGGGCTGCTCCTGCTGGGTCCAGTGCCCGCAGTCCTCGATCAAGACCTTGCGCAGGTTCGGCACCCGGGCCTCCATGCCTTCGGCCAGAGCGGGGGAGAGCACCGGGTCGTCGGCCGCCATGACCATGAGGGCGGGCGCCTGCACCTGCTCGGGCAGGTCGGCGGCCAGCTCCCAGTTGCGGTCCATGTTCCGGTAGTACTCGAGCACCGGCGTCACCGAGCCCACGGCTTGGAACTGCTCGGCGTAGCGGGCCACGACGTCGGGCGGGAACGCCTCCTTGCGGTGGGTGGCAGGCCCGAGGTACATGGCGTTCATCCACCCCGGCACGTCGCCCGACAAGAACCACTCGGCCGGGCCCCGCTCCTGGAACTGCACGATGTAGTTGGGCCGGGGCGACAGTTGGCGGAAGAACTGCACGGGGGGCATGGGCAGGCGGGGGAGGTCGGGGGTGTTCACGCCGACCACGCCCGCGGTCAGCTCGGGGTAGCGGCGGGCGAAGGGCCAGGCCAGCAGCCCGCCCCAGTCGTGGCCCACTACCACGGCCCGCTCCGCGCCGAGGGCCTGGATGAGCCCGGCCAGGCACTGGTTGACCCAGTGCTCGTCGTAGGTGGCGGCGGGCTTGTCGCTGCGGCCGTAGCCGGGCAGGTCGACGGCCACCGCCCGGTAGCCCGCGTCGGCCAAGGCCGGGAGCTGGTGCCGCCACGACCACCAGAACTCGGGGAAGCCGTGCAGCAGCAGGACGAGCGGCCCCCGCCCCGCCTCCACGCAGAACAGGCGCACCCGGTTGGTGACGACGTAGCGCTCCCTCATGCGGCCGGCAGGCTACGTCGCCTCATGCGACTTCGCCCTGCCCTCGTCTTGTTGGTCCTGCTGCTGCCCGCCTGCGGGCGGGACACGCCGTCCGGCCCGGCCGGGCCGCCGGTGAACACGGCGCAGGCGGCCAAGCTCTTCGACGGCAGGCTGCGGCCGCTGGGCTGGCGGGTGCAGCGGGCCGAGTTGGCCGACCAGCAGTACACCTCGACCACCGTGCCCGGCCGCCACCACCTCGCGGTCTACGTCCGGCCCGTCGGCACGCCGACCAACGCCGACTACGTGGAGGGACTGGCCGACGTGACCAAGGTGTTCGTGCCGCTGGTGTTCGACCGCTATCCCGAGATCCTGTCCTTCGACGTGTGCGAGGAGCCGACCGAGGCCATCGACCCGTCGGACGAGCCCAAGCCGGTGACCCAGGTCCTCATCCGCCGGGACCAGCTTCCGATGGTGGACTGGCGCAAGGCGACGCCCCGAGAGGTGGTGGCCGGGTCGACCGGGCATCCGAACGCGGTGGGGCTGTACATATCGCCCGAGCTGCGCAAGTCGCCCGAGTGGATCGCCGTACGCCCCGGGAGCACGCCAGGGGGTTAGGGTGCGCTCATCCTGTGAAAGGGGACAAGCGATGAGTCGTAGCTGGCGGTTGTTCCTCGCGGTGGCCTTGGCGGTCCTGGGCTCCCCGCTCGTCCTGGCCGGCCCTGCCTTTGCGGGCGGCTGCAACATCACCATCAACGACGTGACCGTGACGGAAGGCGACTCGGGCACGGTCGACGCCGTCTTCACCATCACGCAGACGGGCACCAGCTCGGCCAACTCGGTGAACTGGAACACGGCGGACGACACCGCCACCGGCGGGCTCGACTACCAGCCCGTGGGCGGCCAGGCCAACCTGGGCGGGGCGAACCCGAACTCGGCCACCGCCACCGTGTCGGTCACCGGCGACACCACCTTCGAGACGAACGAGCAGTTCTTCGTGAACATCAACGGCGAGACGAGCTGCGTCATCTCCGACAACCAGGGCGTGGGCGCCATCACCGACGACGACAACCACAACGGCTACCGGCTGGCGGGCCTGGACGGCGGGGTGTTCGCCTACGGGCACAGCACCTACCTGGGTGGGGGCAACACGATCGACAAGGAGCTGCGAGGTCCCATCGTGGGCATCGACGAGACGCCCGACCGCAGCGGCTACTGGCTGGCGGGCCTGGACGGCGGGGTGTTCGCCTTCAACGCGCCCTTCTGGGGCTCGATGGCCGACGAGGACCTGGCCGCGCCGATCATCGGCATCGGGGCCCGGCCGCAGGGCGACGGGATCTGGCTGGTGGGGCTGGACGGCGGCGTGTTCGCCTTCGGCAACGCGCCCTTCTTCGGGTCGCTCGGGGGCACGCACGCCAATGCCCCGATCATCGGCATCGTGCCCACGTCCACCGGCATGGGGTATTGGCTGTACTCCAGCGCGGGCGACGTATTCCCATTCGGCGACGCCACTGACCTGGGCGACGCGGTGGCCACCACCGGCGACACCGAGGTGGTGGGCATGGACCGCAACGCCGACGACACCGGCTACTGGCTGGTCAACGTGCCCGGCAAGGTCAAGACCTTCGGCACCGCGGTGAAGCACGGCGAGATCGACAACCCCGAGTCGTTGAAGGGGTCGATCGTCGGCATGGACGCCACCTCGGACGGCGCGGGCTACTGGCTCCTGGGCCTGGACGGCGGCGTGTTCGCCTACGGCAGCGCCCCGTTCATGGGCTCGACCGGCTTCTTGGAGCTGGACGCGCCGGTCCTGTCCATGGCAGGCGACGCCAAGCAGCCCCAGCCGCCGCAGCCCTCACAGCGCAACTAGCTGCGCCCACCACTCCGGGCCGGTCTGGAGGACCGGGCGGCGCTCGGCCGCCGGCCCGCCTCCAGACGCCGGGGCGTAGGCTCGGCGCCATGGCCATCGACTTCAGCTTCCCGCCCGAGATCGAGGACATCCGCCTTCGGGTGCGGGAGTTCATGACCAGCGAGGTCGACCCGGCCCAGGAGAAGGTGAACGCCAACGGGGGCGATCGAAAGGCGTGGATCGAGGCCATCGTCGACCTGCGCCAGAAGGCCAAGGAGTGGGAGCTGTGGCTCCCCCATATGCCCAAGGAGTGGGGCGGCATGGGGCTCGGGCCTGTGGCCATGGCCGCGGTGTCGGCCGAAGCGGGCAAGCACGGCATCGGCCCCTACGTCCTCAACTGCCAGGCCCCCGACGAGGGCAATATGCACACCCTCTTGCACTGGGCCACCGACGAGCAGAAGGAGAAGTACCTCCGGCCCCTGTGCGACGGGCTGACCCGGAGCTGCTTCGCCATGACCGAGCCCGAGGTGGCGGGCTCCGACCCCACCCTCATCCAGACCCGGGCCTATCAGGACGGCGACGAGTGGGTCATCAACGGGCACAAGTGGTTCATCAGCGGGGCCAGGGGCGCCAAGTTCGCCATCCTCATCTGCCGCACCGAGGACGACCCCGACATCCCCCAGGCGGCCAACACCGCGTTCATCGTCGAGACCGACACGCCGGGGTGGGACATCGTGCGCGACGTGGAGACCATGTCGGGCGGCCACAACCACTGCGAGATCCGCATCACCGACATGCGCCTGCACAAGGACCAGATGCTGGGCGGGCGGGGGCAGGGCCACCTGCTCGGCCAGTACCGCCTCGGGCCGGCGCGGCTGGCGCACTGCATGCG
>DASYMT010000170.1:0-1617 GCA_036008925.1 Acidimicrobiales bacterium
ACGCCAACCTGGCCGAGTTCGCCTACCGCCTCACCGGCTCGTCGGACCTGTACGAGGGCACCGGCCGGCGCCCCTACGCCAGCGTGAACTTCATCACCGCCCACGACGGCTTCACCCTGCACGACCTGGTCTCCTACAACGACAAGCACAACGAGGTCAACGGCGAGGACAACAACGACGGCGAGAGCCACAACCGTTCGTGGAACTGCGGGGTGGAGGGGCCCACCGACGACGTGGAGGTCAACGCCCTGCGCCGCCGTCAGGTCCGCAACATGCTCACCACGCTCCTGCTGTCCCAGGGCATCCCCATGCTGTTGGCGGGCGACGAGTTGGGCCGCACCCAGGGGGGCAACAACAACGCCTACTGCCAGGACAACGAGATCTCCTGGTTCGACTGGGAGCACGCCGACGAGGACCTGCGCCAGTTCACCGCCCTGCTCATCCGCTACCGCCTCGACCACCCCAACTTCCGACGGCGCCGCTTCTTCCAGGGCCGGGCCATCCACGGCTCGGACTGCTCCGACATCGCCTGGTTCCGCCCCGACGGCACCGAGATGGACGACGACGACTGGGAGCAGGGCTACGCCAAGTCGATCGGCGTGTTCCTCAACGGCGAGGCCATCGCCACCCCCGGCCCGCGCGGGGAGCCCACCGTGGACGACAGCTTTCTGCTCCTGTTCAACGCCCACTTCGAGGCCATCGAGTTCACGCTGCCCCCCGCCCAGTTCGGCGACTCGTGGACCGGCGAGCTGGACACCGATGACGGCTGGGTCGACGGGCCCGAGGTGAAGGCGGGCGACCGGCTGCACGTGGAGGAGCGCTCCGTGCTGGTGCTGCGCCGGCCGCATGGCGACTGAGGCCATGCCTGCTGAGCCGCGCTCCACCTACCGGGTGCAGTTGACGCCGGACTTCGGCTTCGACGCGGCCGCGTCCGTCGCGGGCTACCTGCACGACCTGGGCGTCTCCCACTTCTACGCGTCGCCCTGCCTCCAGGCCGCGCCGGGCAGCACCCACGGCTACGACGTGGTCGACCACCACCGGGCCAACGAGGAGCTGGGCGGGTCGGAGGGCCACGCCCGCCTGTGCCAGGCGCTCGGCGAGGCGGGCCTGGGCCAGGTGCTCGACGTGGTGCCCAACCACATGGCCATCGGCGTGCGCGAGAACGCCTGGTGGTGGGACGTGCTGGAGAACGGCCCGTCGAGCGTCTACGCCTCGTACTTCGACGTGGTGTGGGACCCGCCCGAGGCCAAGCTGCGCAACACCGTGCTGCTGCCCGTGCTGGGCGATCACTACGGCCGGGTGCTGGAGGCGTTCGAGATCACCCTGCACCGCCAGGCCGGGGCCTTCACCTTCCGCTACCACGACCACGTGGTGCCGGTCGCCCCCCGCTCGCTCGACGCGTTGCTGCTGCGGGCGGCCGAGCGGGTCGACGTGCCGGAGCTGGAGTCGGCCGCGGTGGCGCTGGGCAAGCTCCCGCCCGCCTGGGCCATCGACACCGAGTCGGTGCGCGAGCGGCACCGGGACAAAGAGGTGCTGAAGGCCCGGCTGGCCCAACTGTGCGACGAGCAGCCCGACGTGGCCAAGGCGGTCGACTCTGTGGTGGCCGAGCTGAACGCC
>DASYMT010000171.1:0-3574 GCA_036008925.1 Acidimicrobiales bacterium
CGTGCTGGTGGATGCCCGACTCGTGGGCGAAGGCGTTGCGGCCCACGACGGCCTTGTTGTACTGCACCGGGTAGCCGGTCAGCCGGGCCACCAGGCGGCTGGCCCGGGCCAGCTCCTCGGTGCGCACACCGACCTCGATGCCGGGGAACTGGTCGGGGCGGATCTTGACCGCCATCACCACCTCCTCCAGCGCGGCGTTGCCCGCCCGCTCCCCGAGTCCGTTCACGCAGACCTCCACCTGCCGGGCCCCGGCCTGCACGCCCGCCAGCGAGTTGGCCGTGGCCAGGCCCAGGTCGTTGTGGCAGTGGGTCGACGTGACGTAGTCGCCCTTGACCTCGCGGCGCACGTACTGGATGAGCGCGCCGAAGTCCCAGGGGATGCCGTAGCCCACGGTGTCGGGGATGTTCAGCGTGGTGGCCCCGGCGTCGACCGCGGCCTGGAGCACCTCCAGCATGAAGTCGAGCGGCGTGCGGGTGGCGTCCTGGGGACTGAACTCCACGTCGTCGGTGTGCTCCCGGGCCCGGGCCACGCCCGCCCGGGTCTCGTCCAGCACCTGCTGCCCCGTCATCTTCAGCATGTGCTCCATGTGCGACGGGCTGGTGGAGATGAAGACGTGGATGCGGCCCCGCTCGGCGGGCTGGAGCGCCTCCCAGCAGCGGTCCACATCGGCCCGGTGGGTGCGGGACAGGCCCGCGATGACCGGCCCCTGCACCGTCTTGGCGATGGCCTCCACCGCCTCGAAGTCGCCCTGGCTGGCCACGGGGAAGCCCGCCTCGATGTAGTCGACGCCCAGTCGGGCAAGCTGCTCGGCGATCTCGAGCTTCTCGGCCACGTCGAGCGAGATGCCGGGCGACTGCTCGCCGTCTCGCAGCGTGGTGTCGAAGATGATCAGACGCTCAGCCATGTCGGTTCCTTTGGTCGGGTTGCTTTGGTCGGGTGCTCGGGTTGCTCGGGTTGCGGGGGAAACAAAAAACCTCCTGGCCGGAGGCGCAGGAGGCGGAGGCGAGTTCCCAGAAGGGAGCTCGCCGCTACGTAAGAAGGAGGGTGCCGGTCAGGGACAGCATGTCTGCGCCATCGTTGCAGGCGGGGGGAGGGGCGTCAAGGTACGGTTTCGGCCACTCGACCCCAGGAGAAGCAATCACGCATGGTGCGCCGCTCGTTCAGGATTGGTCTTCGCCTCGGCTTGCTCGGCGGAGTCGTGGCCGCAGTGCTCAAGACAGTGCAGGCCCGACGGGCCGGTCGGGAGGAGCCCGCCTTTGCCCCCGCCCCTGCCTCGGCACCGGCGTCGAGCGGTGCGGGGCCGATGGCCAACGAGCCCGGGCGGGCGTCGTCCGGGGCCAGGGCCGCGGCCCCGGCCTCCCCCGAGGCAGCCAGTGTCGCCGACGCGGCCGACGCGCTGCCTGAGGTCGTGGCCGCCGTGCCACCGGAGCCGACGGGCCTGGCCGACGTGGCTGCGGCCGCCGCCGCGGCCGGGGCGCGCACGGGAGCGGGCTCGGCGAACGAGTCCGCCCGCCGCTCGGAGGCGGCCCCGTCGGAGCCGCCTGCGCCTGCACCGGTGGCAGCCAAGACGGCGGCGCCGAAGAAGGCCGCCGCGCCCAAAGAGGCCGCGCCCAAGAAGGCTGCACCCAAGAAGGCCGCGGTCAAGAAGGCGGCCGGGGTGGGGAAGGCGGCCGGGGCGGGCGACGGAGCCGCGGCGGCCGGTGTCGTGGGGCCGGGCGGCGGGGCCAGTGGAGGACGGGCGGCCGGGGTCGCGGGACCGGGCGGCGGGGCCAGTGGAGGACGGGCGGCCGCGTCGGCCGGTCCCTCTGCCAAGCAGGCGGCGGCCGGGGCGCCCGCGCCGGCTCGGGCCCGCAAGGCGGCGAAGGCGGCCACTGCCCCCGCCGCGTGGGTCGATCCGGACGGCGCCGTCTGCCCCACCAGCCATCCGGTCAAGGCCAAGCTGGCCAGCCGCCTCTACCACCTGCCCGGGATGCTGGCCTACACCCGCACCCGGCCGGACCGCTGCTACGCCACCGAGGAGGCGGCCCTGGCCGAGGGCCTGACCAAGGCCCGGCGCTAGACGGCCCGAAGGGCCTGCGCCCGCAGCCCGGCGCAGGCGGGCGAGTTTGGCCGGAGCGGCCGCTAGCCCAGGTCGACTTCGCGGACGTCGAGGATGCCCGGCTCGTCGACCAGACGGGCCCGGGCCTCGGCCGACAGCGGCTGGTCGAGGGCGAGGGCCATGAGGGCGGTGGCCTCGTCGGCGTCCCCGGCCCGGCCCCGGCCCAGCGCCATCTGGGCGATGTTGCTGCCCGCCTGGCCCAGCACCGTCCCCACCACGCCGACCATGCCCGGCCGGTCGTCGTTGCGGACGAAGAGCAGGTGGCGGGCGAACGGCACGTCGAGGTCGTGGCCGTCGACCATCACGATGCGGGGCTCGGCCCGCACCCCGCTCAGCGTGCCCGCGATGGCGTGGCCGCCGCCCCGCAGCGTCACCAGGTTGACGTAGTCGTGGGCGGTCGAGGTCTTCGACTCCCTGACCTCCATCCCCCGCTCCTCGGCCAGTTGCGGGGCATTGACGTAGGACACCGGCTCGTCGGCCCCGGAGGAGAAGACGCCCTTGAGCACCGAAAGCGTGAGGATGCGGGTGTCGTAGTCCCCGATCGAGCCCTCGTAGGAGATGTCGAGCGTGCCCGGGATGCCTTCGTGGAGCGAGGCGAAGGCCGCGCCCAGCCGCTCGGCCAGGGGCAGGAACGGCCGCACCGTCTCCGACGCCTCGGCCGCGGCCACGTTGACCGCGAAGGGCACGAACTCGCCCGCCAGCGCCAAGAGGACCTGCTCGGCGATGGTGATGCCCGCCTTGTCCTGGGCCTCGGCCGTGCTGGCGCCGAGATGCGGCGTCACCACTACCGGGTCGTGGTCGAAGAGGGGCGACGACGTGGTGGGCTCCTCGGAGAACACGTCGAGGGCGGCGCCCGCGATCTGTCCGCTTCCCACTGCCTCGGCCAGCGCCTCCTCGTCCACGATGCCGCCTCGGGCCACGTTGATGACCCGCAGCGAGGGCTTGGCCTGGGCCAGCAGGGCGGCGTTGACGAGCCCCACGGTCTCGGGCGACTTGGCCACGTGGATGGTCACGAAGTCGGCCGTGCGGATGAGCTCGTCGAGGCTCAGCAGCTCGATGCCCATCTGCCGGGCCCGGTCGACGGCCACGTACGGGTCGTAGGCCACCAGGCGCATCCCGAAGGCCAGCGCCCGCTGCGCCACCAGGGCCCCGATGCGGCCGAGCCCGATGATGCCCAGCGTCTTGCCGTGCAGCTCCACGCCCTCCCACTTCGACCGCTCCCACTTGCCCGCCTTGAGGGCGGCGTGGGCCTGCGGGACGTTGCGGGCCTGGGCCAGCAGCAGCGCCATGGTGTGCTCGGCGGCCGAGAGGATGTTGGACTGCGGCGCGTTCACGACCATCACGCCCCGGCGGGTGGCGGCGGCCACGTCGACGTTGTCGAGGCCGATGCCCGCCCGCCCGACCACGACCAGGTCCCGGCCCGCCTCCAGCACGTCGGCCGTCACCTTGGTGGCGGAGCGGATGATCAGGGCGGCC
>DASYMT010000172.1:0-2304 GCA_036008925.1 Acidimicrobiales bacterium
CGGAGTCCGAGGAGTACGGCGTCGTCCTGACGGTGCTGACCCGGACCCTGCAGGAGGACCCGCAGCGCTGGACCACCGTCGGCGCCGGCATCAAGGGCGTCACCGAGGAGACCACCACCGGCGTGCACCGGTTGTACAACCGGCACAAGGCGGGGTCGTTGCTGTGGCCCGCGATCAACGTGAACGACTCGGTCACCAAGTCGAAGTTCGACAACGTCTACGGCATCCGCCACTCGGTGCTCGACGGCATCAACCGGGCCACCGACGTGATGATCGGCGGCAAGGTCGCCGTGGTCATGGGCTACGGCGACGTGGGCAAGGGGTGCGCCCAGGCCCTGCGAGGGCAAGGGGCCCGGGTGGTGGTCACCGAGGTCGACCCCATCTGCGCGCTACAGGCGGCCATGGAGGGGTTCCAGGTCACCACGTTGGAGGACGTGGTCGAGGTGGGCGACATCTTCATCACCGCCACCGGCAACAAGGACATCATCTCGGCCGAGCACATGGCCCGGATGAAGCACAACGCCATCGTCGGGAACATCGGGCACTTCGACAACGAGGTCGACATGGCCGGCCTGGCCCGCATGTCGGACGTGCAGCGGTTCAACATCAAGCCCCAGGTGGACGAGTTCGCCTTCCCCGACGGGCACTCGGTGATCGTGCTGGCCGAGGGCCGGCTGCTGAACCTCGGGTGCGCCACCGGCCATCCGTCGTTCGTCATGTCGACGTCGTTCACCAACCAGGTGCTGGCCCAGATCGAGCTGTGGACCAAGCCCGACGACTACCCGGTCGGCGTCTACCGCCTGCCCCGCCAGTTGGACGAAGAGGTGGCCCGGCTGCACCTCGACAAGCTGGGTGTGCGCCTCACCTCGTTGAGCAAGGACCAGGCCGACTACATCGGCGTGCCGGTCGAGGGCCCGTTCAAGCCCGAGCACTACCGCTACTAACCCGGGCGCCCCGCCCCTCCCTCTTCTTGGACGGATGCCGCACCATGTCGCGGGATGTTGCGGCATGTGCGGGAAGCGTCCACAGACCGGGGAATTGCCCGCCGGGTGCCGCGCCAATTACAACGGGTGGGTGTCGTTCTCCTTCCGCGCCGCCCTGGGGCTGTCGGCGCTGGCGCTGGGCCTGAGCCTGTCGCCCGCATCATCGGCCGCAGCCGGGGCCGCCACCACCCCGCCTCCCATCCGCCACGTCTTCATCATCGTGCTGGAGAACAAGAACTTCGCCGAGACGTTCGCGCCCAACTCGCCCGCGCCCTACCTGTCCAAGACCCTGGTGTCCGAGGGCCTGTTCCTGCGCCAGTACTACGGCGTTGCCCACCTGTCGCTGGGCAACTACATCGGCATGGTGAGCGGGCAGGGCCCCAACTCCCAGACGCAGGCCGACTGCCAGGGTTACTTCGAGTTCGTGGGCCCACCCGTCCTGGGCCCCGACGGCCAGGCCGTGGGCCAGGGCTGCGTGTACCCGGCCATGGTCAAGACGGTCGCCGACCAGCTCGCCGAGAAGGGCCTCACCTGGCGGGGCTACATGGAGGACATGGGCACCCCGTGCCGCCACCCCAACCTCAACGGCCAGGACACCACCCAGCAAGCCAAGGCGAACGACCAGTACGCAGCCCGCCACAACCCGTTCGTCTACTTCCGCTCGATCATCGACACCCCCGCCTGCGCGGCGAACGACGTTGACCTCAGCGGGCTGACCGCCGACCTGGCCTCCGTGGCCACAACGGCCAACTACTCGTTCATCACGCCCGACCTGTGCAGCGACGGGCACGACGGGCCGTGCGTGGACGGCAGGCCGGGAGGGCTGGTCAGCGCGGACGCATTCCTCAAGGAATGGGTGCCGAAGATCACCTCGTCGCCCGCCTTCAAGCAGGACGGCATGCTGCTCGTCACCTTCGACGAGGCCGAGGCCTCCCCCAACGACCCCAACAACTCGGACGCCAGCGCCTGCTGCGGCGAAGGGCCGGGTCCCAACTCGCCGCTGCCCGGCATCTTCGGCCTGGGCGGGGGGCGGGTGGGCACCGTGGTGCTGTCGCCGTGGGTCACGCCCGGGTCGGTGAGCGCCTCCACCTACAACCACTACTCCATGCTCCGCAGCGTCGAGGACCTGTTCGGGCTCGACCACTTGGGCTATGCAGGGACGGCTGGGCTCATGCCCTTCGGCGCCGACGTCTACAACGGCCCCGGCCCATCGGCCGTCGCAGGCTCGACGGGGTCGGGAGCGGGCTCCGGTGCGGGCTCCGCGGCCGGAGCGGCCCGCGGCGCGCTGCCCGCCACCATGATCGTTTGGAGGACAAGGACA
>DASYMT010000173.1:0-6736 GCA_036008925.1 Acidimicrobiales bacterium
CCGGCGGCGGGGGATGAGCGCGTGCCTTGCACGCCGGCAAAACCCGTACCTCGAAGCCCGCCTCATCCGGCACCGCCCTCGGGGTCGACAACGGCCTGCGCATCGACCTGCACGCGTACCCCGAGTTGTTCTACACGTCCATTCAGGTGCTCGTGGAGGCGTCGCCCGACGACGTGTCGCGCCGGCCCGCCCGCGAGGTACCGCTCCTGTTCTCCTTGAGCGCGTCGGCCACCTGGGCCACGAGCGGATCGACCTCGATCTCCTCGATCGTCTTGGGCAGGGCCAGCGACCAGTTGGGCCGCTCGTCGGTGGTGCCCGGCACGTTGGGCCGCTCCTCCACCAGCAAGGCGTCGTCGAGGGTGGCCGTCACCACCGCGCTCGGGGCCTGGGCCAGCAGCGCATGGGCGCCGACCACCACGTCGGCCACCGGCGCGTCGGGGGGCAGCCCCAGCCGGTGTTGCAGCCGCTCGTGGATGGCCCGGGTCGACGCCACGTTGGGATCGAGGCCCAGGCGCTCCAACTCGGCCAGGTCGGCGCCCGTCCACATGCCCGCCACGGTCGGCAGGTCGTGGGTGGTCACCGCAGCCAGGGCCCGCTCGGGGAAGCGGGGCGGCGGCTCGGGCTCGAACCACAAAAGCCGGTAGGACAACACGTTGCGACGGGCCAGCTCCTCGCGCATGAAGTCGGCCACGGTGCCCAGGTCCTCACCCACCACATAGGCGCCCGCCCGATGGCTCTCCAACGCCAGGATGTCGAGCAGCTCGTGGTACGGATAGCGGACGTAGGCGCCGTCCGACGGGCCCACATCGGGCGGGATCCAGAACAGCCGGAACAGGCCCATCACGTGGTCGACCCGCAGCCCGCCCGCGTGGCGCAGCCCGGCCCGCATGGTGCGGATGAACGGCTCGTAGCCCGCAGCCCGCAGACGCCACGGGTTGAACGGCGGCAACCCCCAGTCCTGCCCCTGCCGGTTGAACTCATCGGGCGGCGCGCCGACCCGCACGCCGAGGGCGAACGCGTCCTGCCACAGCCACGCGTCGGCGCCCCGGGGGTCGCACCCGATAGCCAGGTCCTGCATGAGATCGAGCGGCCCGCCCGCCTCGGCCAGTTGCCGGTCGACCTGCCACTGCAACCACATGTGGAAGCGCACGCGGTCGGCCCGCTCCGCCGCGAACCGGGCCACGGCCGACGACGCCGGGTCGTGCAGCCCGTCGGGCCATTCGGTCCACGGCCCGTCGTATACCTCGGCCAGCGCGCAGAACACGGCGTAGCGAGTCAGGACGTCACCGCCCTCGGCCGTGAACCGCGCAAACGCCGCGTCGCCGCTGAACACGCTGAACGCCGCTTCCAGGGCGGGGCCTTTGAGCCGCCACACCGCATCCCGGTCGATGACCCGTTCCGCGTTCAGGGCCTTGGCCTCGGGGGGCACCGGCCCGTCGACCCGGAGGTAGACGGGGTTACGGAAGCAGCGGCTGCTGGGGAAATACGGGCTGGCGACCTGCACAGTGGGCAGCGACGCGTGCAGCGGATTGAGCAGCAGCATCCCGGCGCCCTGGCCCGCCGACCACTGGGCCAGGCGGCGCAGGTCGGCCAGATCGCCGATGCCCCAGCTCTCCTCCGAGCGGGCCGCATAGAGCTGCACCGCCCAACCCCACGTGCGCAGCCCGTCCGGCAGGAAGCACTGGCCGGGGCTGACGACGAGTGCGGTCTCGGCGTCGTCGGCCCGCAGGGTGTGGTACCCGAACGGCGTGTCCGAGGGGAGCCGCCCGTCGTCCAGCCAGGCTGAGCCGCCGTCCTCGGTGAGCAGTTCGGCCGGGCCGGACGGGCCCAAGTGGTCGCCGGGGCGGGCGAAGCGGATGGCGTCGTCCTGGGGTGGCTCGAGGCTGTCGGCCCCCATGGCCTGGAGGAGCGCGTCGGCCGTCTCGGGGCGCGTCTCGCGCCATTCGCCCCGGTAGTCGTGGTAGCCGGGCTCGATGCCCCAAGCAGCAGCGTCCAACGGTCCTCCCTCCGGTCTTAGGCTCATATGGTGCCTGAGCCTTCTACCCGGCTCTCAGACTGTCTCGCGGAGCTGCTTGTGCATGCACAGGCGGGTGCCCACACCCCGCTCGGTGGGCGAGCGGACCTCGACCGACGTCATGAGCTCGCGGATGATGTGCAGCCCCCGGCCGCTGGTGGCCTCCGCGTCGGGGCGCAGGTCGATCTCGTCGGGCTTGAAGCCGATGCCGTCGTCCTCGACCGCCAGGTTGACCTCGTCGTCGGTGATCTCGGCCACCAGGCGGAAGGTGGCGTCGTCCTGCCCAGGAAAAGCGTGACGGATGACGTTTGCGCAGGCCTCGTCGAGGGCCAGAATCACATCGTCGACGTGCTCGGCGCTGGCACCGATGGCGGCCAGGTACTCGGCAATCGCCCGCCGGGTTCGGGGCAAGAGTCGAGCATCTGCCGGCAGCACGAGTTGCAGGATGAGTCTCATGGCCCCTGACGACCGGAGCGCCGTATCACCCGGTCCCTCTCCACGTTCCCCTCGCCCGCTTGCGGAAAACGACCTCGCGGTCGGTTCCTCGCGGATCCTGGTCGGCGCGGCGTCGTGGTCGGAGCGTTCGCTGACCCATGAGAGCCAGTGGTATCCGCGCAAGTCGATGCGGGCGGCCGAGCGGATCGCGTTCTATTCGTCGCGGTTCCCGCTGGTCGAGATCGACTCGACGCTGCGGTTCCCGCCCACCCCCGACGTGGCCCGCCAGTGGGCCGAGCGCACGCCCGGCGGGTTCACCATCGACGTGCAGGCGTGGTCGCTGCTCACCGGCGCGGCCACGCTGCCCGACTCGCTGTGGGAGGACCTGCGCGAGGAGGTGCGCCCGGAGCTGCGGGACCGGCGCCGGCTCTACGCGGGCCACTTGTCGCGCGCGGGCATGGTCGAGGCGTGGACCCGGTTCGAGCATGCGCTGCGGCCGCTGGAGGCAGCGGGCAGGCTCGGCGTGGTGCTGCTGCGGTACCCGCACTGGCTGAAGCCCGGGAACACGGGACGGGCGCTGCTGGCCGAGGCCCGCCGCTCACTGCCGTCGTTCCGGTTGGCGGTGGAGCTGCAGCACCCCGACTGGCTGGCGGGCGACGGGTGCGAGGAGACGCTGGCGTTCCTCGACGACCTGGGCTTGGGCTTCGTGTGCGTGGACGGGCCCGTCGGGGACCCGGGCGAGCCGGGTGCGCCGGTCCCGCCGCCGGTGCTGGCCACGTCGAGCGATGTCGCCGTGGTGCGGCTGTACGGCGCGGGCGGCGAGTGGGGCGCCCGCTATCCGCTCGACGAGGTGCGCGCCTGGGTGCCGAGGGTCCTGCGGCTGGCCGAGTCGGCCGCCGAGGTGCACGTGCTGTTCGCCAACACCCGGCGGGACAATGCGGTGGGGAACGCGGGCGAGCTGCTCACTGCACTTCAGGACGCGACGGGGTAGGGATGACGACCGACCCGTGGTGGCAGATCATCCGCCACGGGTCTTCTTCACGGCCTTCGGCGGCGGGTTCCCTGACGAACACGTTCAGCGCCGCCACCGTCGAGCCCGACTGCTCGCCCAGGATGTTCTCGTCGACCGACACCCAGCCCACGTCGCCCTGCACGGCCAGCTTCTCGTTGGTGAGGATGAACTGGATGGGGTCGCGGTTCTGGAAGAGGGCGAAGAAGGACGCGGCCACATGGCCCCAGCCCCGCAGCGTGGCCCAGCCCGGGTGGGTGCACAGGGCGCGGTCGGAGTGCTCCCAGAGGTTCGACATGGCGTCCATGTCCCGGGCCTCGAAGGCGTCGTAGAACGACTGGTTGGCGGCCCTGAGGGCGTCGATCGTGTCGATGCGAGGACCCTAGCCGGCTGTCTGGACAGGGCGCGAGGCGGCACTAGCTTCGCTTCGTGGAGTGGAGCGGCTCGGTGGAGCGCATTCGCACGGACGACGGCGTCGAGCTGGCCGTGTACGACTTCGGCGGCCCGGATGGCGCGGGCGGCCAGCCCCGCTCGTCGTCTCCCGGTGCCGTGGACCCCGGCGCCATGGA
This sequence comes from Acidimicrobiales bacterium, assembly GCA_036008925.1. Taxonomy (GTDB): domain Bacteria; phylum Actinomycetota; class Acidimicrobiia; order Acidimicrobiales; family JAUTXP01; genus DASYMT01. Next base: position 4,028 of record DASYMT010000173.1, read on the forward strand.
CCTGGACGCCCCGGCCCTCCTGCTGGCCCATGCCACCGGGTTCCACGCCCGCTGCTGGCTGCCCGTCGTCGCCGTCCTCCGCGAGCACTTCCACTGCTACGCCTTCGACGAGCGGGGCCATGGCGACTCGTCCACCCCGCCCGACGGCGACTTCGACTGGCACCGGTTCGCCGACGACGCCCTCGGCGTGGTCGACCACTTCGGACTGCGCCGCCCGTTCGCCGTGGGCCACTCGTGCGGCGGCGCGCTGTTGCTGTTGGCCGAGGCGGCCAGGCCTGGGACGTTCCGGGCGCTCTACACCTTCGAGCCGGTCGTCATGCCGTTCGACGAGCCTCCGCCCGCGGGGTCGCTCCCGGACAACCCGCTGGCTGCGGGCGCCCGCAAGCGCCGCTCGGAGTTCCCGTCATACGAGGCCGCGTTGGAGAACTTCTCCTCGAAGCCGCCTATGGCCGGGTTCCGGCCCGACGCGCTGGAGGCCTACGTCCGCTTCGGCTTCGAGCCTCTCGACCAGGCCGCGGCCCGCGCCGGCGGCCCCGTGCGGTTGAAGTGCTCGGGGGAGGACGAGGCCCGCACCTACGAGGCCGCCGCCTTCAACGGCGTCTACCCCCGACTGGGCGAGGTGCGCTGCCCGGTCACGCTCGCTTGTGGGGAGCTCACGACGGCGTTCGACGAAGCGGCCATGCTCCGCAACGAGGCCCGCCTCCCCTTGGCCCGAGTGGAGGTGCTGCCCGGCCTGACCCACTTCGGCCCGCTCGAGGGCCCCGACCTGCTGGTCGCCCGGGTGCTCCACGCCTTCTTATCTGCGTAGCCCGCACGTTGGTCCACGTAGATGACACACCCCCTCCGTAAAGTCATACCCGTGAGCCTCCCCCTCCCCAGTACGCTCTCGCCGTCAAAGGTGTCGGCGTTCAAGGACTGCGCTCTCGCCTTCCGCTTTGCGGCCATCGACCGCCTGCCCGAACCACCTTCGCTGTGGACCGCCAAGGGGTCGCTCGTGCATCGGGCGCTCGAGCGCCTCTTCGCCCACGTGCCTGTCGGCGCCCGTTCCGTCGACACCGCCCTTCGCGAGCTCGCGCTCGCCCGCCCTGAAGTGCTCGGCGACCCCGAGTATGCAGGCCTTGCGCTCGACGGCGCGGCTGAGGACGAGCTCGTCGCCGACGCCGAGCAGCTCGTGCGCAACTACTTCGACCTGGAGGATCCCAACCAGGTCCACACGATCGGCCTCGAGGTCACACTCGAGGCCCGCCTCGGCTCACTGCGGCTCCGGGGCATTATCGACCGACTCGACCTCGGTCCTGACGGCGAGCTGGTCGTCGTCGACTACAAGACCGGGAAGGCGCCCGGTGTCGCCTACGAGCAGCAGAAGCTGGGCGGCGTGCACTTCTACGCCTACTTGTGCGAGCAGATGCTCGGGCGGCGGCCGGCCCGGGTCCAACTGCTCCACCTCCGTGAGCCGGTCGTCATTGAGAGCATTCCTACGGAACAGTCGATCCGGGGCCTCGCTGTGCGAGCCGCTGCGGTGTGGACCGCAGTGGAGCGAGCGTGCCGGTTCGAGGACTTCCGTCCCAAGCCCGGGCGTCTGTGCGACTACTGCGCGTATAAGTCGTACTGCCCGGCTTTCGGAGGCGACCCGGCCCTCGCCCGGCAAGCCTCCCTCGAGCCCGTCCCCGCCTGAAGGGTCCGCAGGCGAGGGCGCTCTTCCGCTCGGTCTGGAGGACTTTTGGGTTTCTCTTGCACCGCGGTGGTCCTCCAGACCGTCGGGAGGCTGGCTTCGGCGCGCCCGCGTTTCCGCCTGCCAGTGCGTACCAATCGGCCCCCGTGACCTCAGGACACCGGTGCAGCCTCTGGCTATCCGGCTGACCTACATTGCTGGCGCCATGCCGTCGTCGCCGTCTGGGTCGTCCTCGCCCACATCGTCTACGGCCCCGCTCGGCTCCAGGCTCCCGGCACCGCCGTCGCTCCTCCCGCCTCTCTCCCCGGCCGCCCGAAGGCGCGTGGCCGACTTCGACGCCCGCGTCGACCGGGCCTTCGACTACCTGCGAGGGAACCCGGTTGCCGACCGGGTCTTCTACGGCGCCTCGGCCCTCGGCGACCACAGCCTGATCTGGCTCATGCTCGGCGCCCTGCGAGGGCTGCGCTCTGAGCACGACTGGAAGGCGGCCGTGCGGGTCGGCGTCATGCTCGGGGCCGAATCGGCCTTGGTCAACGTCGGGATCAAGTCCCTGTTCAGGCGCACCCGCCCCCCCTGGGAGCAGGAGGGCCAGCAGAGGCGTCCTCACAGGCTCCGAAAGCCCCTGACCAGCAGCTTCCCCAGCGGCCACGCCACGTCGGCATTCACGGCAGCCGGACTCCTGGCCGACGACGACCCGCTGTGGCCCGCGTACTACGCCATCGCCGTCCTGGTGGCGACCAGCCGGGTCTACGTCCGGGTGCACCACGCCTCCGACGTGTTGGGCGGCATCCCGATCGGCATCGCCCTGGGCCGCATCGGCCGCCGCCTTCTCCCCCTGCCTCCCCGTCCTACCGGCCTGATCGGGTCATAGACACAGCTCGGCAAGAACATGAGCAGCACCCGGGCGGGTCACTTGGGCAGTCACGCCGGAGCCGCCCCTCGCACTGCGGCCATAACGTCTGGAATCGACTCGCCGCGGGAAGGGTTGGACCGTCTATGACCAAGCTCAGCTTCGCCGTCACCTGGGACTACCGCTG
>DASYMT010000174.1:0-4969 GCA_036008925.1 Acidimicrobiales bacterium
CCAGGAACGGCCCCAGCGGCTGGTACTCGAAGGCCTGGACGTCGCGGGCCGACCAGTCGTTGACCAGCACAGCCCCGAAGACGTGCTCGGCCGCGGCCTCGACCGGGATGCGCCGCCCGCCCACGCCCACCACGAAGCCCACCTCCACCTCCACGTCGAGCCGCTGGGTGGGCCCGAACCGCGGCCCGTCCTCGGTGGCGACGATGCCGTGCGGCCGCTCGACGGCCGTGCCGCTGACCACGATGGTCGCCGACCGGCCGTGGTAGCCGATGGGCAGGTGCCGCCAGGCGGGCGGGAGGGGCTCGGTGCCGGGCCGCAGCAGCCCGCCCAGGTTGGCCGCGTGGTGCTCGGACGAATAGAAGTCGACGTAGTCGGCCACCTCGAACGGCAGCACCAGGGCGTCGGGCTCGACCGCCTCGGCGCGGTCGGCCCGGGCCAGCACCTGCTCGTGCACCGACCGCCACGCCTCGGGCCCGGCGGCCATGAACTGGTTGAGGGACGGGCCGGGCACCAGGTCGGCCACGTCGACGATGCGCCCGTCCACCCGGGCCACGGCCGACCGGCGCGCTCCGAACCGCCCCACCCCGTAGGCCAAGCCCGTCATCCCGCCGTCCCTCCCTCGCCGCTCCCTTGGCCGGTTACCTGGCCCGCACGGACGACGGCATGCACCAGGGGCAGGCCCATCCAGTACACGAGCTCCACCGGCTCGGCCGCGTCCCACACCACCAGGTCGGCCGCCGCGCCGGGCCCGAGCACGCCCACGTCGGACAGCCCCAGGGCTCGGGCCGCGTGGCACGTGGCCCCGGCCAAGGCCTCCTCGGGCGTGAGGCCGAACAGGCGGCAGGCCATGTGCATGGCGATGGGCAGCGAGAACGCAGGCGACGTGCCCGGGTTGGCGTCGGTGGCCACCGCCATGGGCACGCCCGCGGCCCGCAACAGCGCAACCGGGGGCCGACTCACCTCACCCAGCACGTAGGCGGCGACAGGCAACAGCACCGCCACCGTGCCCGACTCGGCCAGCGCGCCCACCGCCTCGGGGCCCGCGTGCTCCAGGTGGTCGGCCGACAAGGCCCCGAAGCGGGCCGCCACCTCGGCCGCCCCGAACTGGCTGAGCTGGTCGGCGTGCAGCTTGACCGGCAGGCCGAACGCCCGGGCCGCGGCGAACACCGAGGCAACCTGCGCGGCCGAGAAGGCGACCGAGTCGCAAAAGGCGTCCACCGCGTCGGCCAGCCCCTCGGCCGCCACCGCGGGCAGCACCTCCTCGCAGACGAAGGCGACGTACTCGTCGGCCCGCCCCGCCCACTCCTCCGGCACCGCGTGCGCGCCCAGGAACGTGGTGACCACCCGCACGCCCGTCTCTGCACCGAGCAGGCGCGCCGTGCGCAGCAGCCGCAGCTCGGTGTCGAGGTCCAGGCCGTAGCCCGACTTCACCTCGACCGTGGTCACCCCGCCCTCGGCCAACGCCCGCACCCGTTCGATCCCAGCGGCCAACAGCGACGCCGACGACGCCGCCCGCGTGGCCCGCACGGTGGCCATGATCCCGCCCCCGGCCTCGGCCACCTCTTGATAGGCCGCCCCCGCCAGCCGCCGCCCGTACTCGTGGGCCCGGTGCCCGCCGAACAGCAGGTGCGTATGGCAGTCCACCAGGCCGGGCGTGACCAGCCGGCCGCCCGCCTCGAGCACCTCCCGGGCCTCCCCGCCCGGCCGCTCCGACCCGGCGCCCGCCCACACCACCCGGCCTTGCGACACGGCCACCGCGGCGTCGTCCACCACTCCCCCGGTGCCGTCAGCCATCGACGCCAGCCGGGCGCCGGTCACCAGCAGGTCCCACGTCATAGCGCCAACGCCGAGCGCAGGGTGGCGGCCGTCTCGACGTGCAGGTGCCTGCCTTCCCGCACGACGGGCCTGCCGCCCACCACCACATCGCGCACGTCGGGCGCAGCCGCCGAGAACACCACGTGGGCCGCGGCGGCCGAAGGGTCGAAGCCGGCCAGCCGGGCCGAGTCGAGCGACAGGGCCAGGAAGTCGGCCCGCTCCCCCACGGCCAGCGAACGCCCGCCGGTCGCCGCGGCCAACAGGTCGGCCGGATCGTGCAGCCCCCGCCTGCCCGTGGCCAGCCGCTCGTCCAGCTCCACCGCCCGGGCCTCTTCGAACAGGTCGATCACGGCGTGGCTGTCCGAGCCCAGCGACAACGGACAGCCGGCCGCGGCCAACGCCGCCGCGGGGCCCACGCCGTCGGCCAGGTCCCGCTCGGTGGTGGGGCACAGGCACACGCCCGTCCCCGACCCGCCCAGCAGAGCCACATCGGACCGGCTGACATGAGTGGCGTGCACGGCCGTCGTCCGGGGTCCGAGCACGCCCGCCTCGGCCGCCACCTCCGCAGGCGTCATCCCCTGCGCGGCCAGACAGGCCCCGTTCTCGGCAGGCTGCTCGGACAGGTGCAGGTGCAGTGGCACGTCCCGCTCGGCCGCCCACGCCGCCACCGCGGCCATCGACGCCGGGTCCACGGCCCGCACGCTGTGCACCGCCGCCCCCACCACCAGGCCAGGATGGCGGGCCGCCACCCCCGAGGCCCGGGCCGCCCAGCCGTCCACGTCGCCGTCCGAGAACCGCCGTTGTACTGGGCTCAGCGGCTCGTCGTCGAAGCCCGCCCGCAGATAACAGGTGTCGAGCAGGACCAGCCCGATGCCCGCCTCCCGGGCCGCGGCCACCACCGCGTCGTCCATGCCCAGCGGCTGGTGCAGATAGTGGAACTCGTGGACCTCGGTGATGCCCGCCTCCAGCATCTCGGCGTAGACGGCGGTGGCCAAGGCCAGATAGGACGACGGGCCGAGGCGGGCGGCCACGTCGTACATGCCGGTGCGCCACTGCCAGAAGTCGGCCCCCGCGGCCCGGCCCCGCAGGGCCCGGTGGAAGGCGTGTGAGTGGGCGTTGACCAGGCCGGGCAGCACCAGCCCGGACAGCCGCTCGGCCCCGGCGGCCGAAGCGCCCGCCCCCGCCGACACGGACACGAGCACGCCGTCCGACTCCTCCAGCAGCACGTCGGCCGCGGCGCCGGGCCCGCCCAGCCAGGCCCGCTCGGCCAGCCAGCGGCTCACGACGGGGGCAGGGGGATGCGCACGCCGCGCTCGTCCGCCACCCGCCGGGCCTCGTCGTAGCCCGCGTCCACATGGCGCATCACGCCAGTGCCGGGATCGTTTGTGAGCACACGACTGAGCTTCTCGGCCGCCAGCGGAGAACCGTCGGCCACCGCCACCAGCCCGGCGTGGATGGACCGGCCGATGCCCACCCCGCCGCCGTGGTGGATGCTCACCCACGACGCCCCGCTGGCCGTGTTGAGCAGCGCGTTCAGCAACGGCCAGTCGGCGATGGCGTCGCTGCCGTCGGCCATGGCCTCGGTCTCCCGGTAGGGCGAGGCCACCGACCCCGCGTCCAGGTGGTCGCGGCCGATGACGATGGGCGCCGACACCCGGCCCGTGGCCGCCAGGTCGTTGAAGCGCAGGCCCATGCGGTCCCGCTCGCCGTAGCCCAGCCAGCAGATGCGGGCGGGCAGCCCTTGGAACCGCACCTTCTGGCCCGCCAGCCTGATCCACCGGGCCAGGCCCTCGTTGTCGGGGAACTCGTCGAGCACGGCCGCGTCGGTTGCCGCGATGTCGGCCGGGTCGCCCGACAGCGCCACCCAGCGGAACGGGCCCTTGCCCTCGCAGAACAACGGTCGGATGTAGGCGGGGATGAAGCCGGGGTAGTCGAAGGCCCGGTCGAAGCCCGCGTCGCGGGCCTCGGCCCGCAGGCTGTTGCCGTAGTCGAAGACCTCGGCCCCCTTGTCGAGGAAGGCCACCATGCCCGCGCAGTGCTCGGCCATGCTCTGGCGGGACCGCTTGGCGTAGGTCTCCGGGTCCCGGGAGCGCAGGTCGTCGGCCTCCTCGACCGACAGGCCGGTGGGCACGTAGGACAGCGGGTCGTGGGCCGACGTCTGGTCGGTGACGATGTCGACGGCCACGTCGGACGCGGCCAGGCGGGGCACCACCTCGGCCGCATTGGCCGCCAGCCCCACCGACAGCGGCCTGCCCTCCTGCACCGCCGCGGTCACCCGGCGCAGGGCGTCGTCCACGCCGTCGGCCGCCTCGTCGAGATACCCGTCGTGCAGGCGGCGCCCGATGCGGCGGGGGTCGACCTCCACGCACAGCGCCACGCCGCCGTTCATGGTGACGGCCAGCGGCTGCGCGCCCCCCATGCCGCCCAGCCCGGCGGTCAGGGTCAGCGTCCCGGCCAGCGACCCGCCGAAGCGGCGGGCGGCAATTGCCGCGAAGCACTCGTAGGTGCCTTGGAGGATCCCCTGCGTGCCGATGTAGATCCACGACCCCGCCGTCATCTGGCCGTACATGGTGAGGCCCAGGTCCTCCAGCCTGCGGAACTCGTCCCACTCGGCCCAGTCGGGCACCAGGTTGCTGTTGGCGATCAGCACCCGCGGCGCCCACTCGTGGGTGCGGAACACCCCGACGGGCTTGCCCGACTGCACCAGCAGCGTCTCGTCGCCGTCCAGGCCCCGCAGCACCGAGACGATGGCGTCGAAGGCGGCCCAACTGCGGGCGGCCCGGCCCGTGCCGCCGTAGACGACGAGGTCGTCGGGCCGCTCGGCCACGGCCGGGTCGAGGTTGTTCATCAGCATGCGCAGGGCCGCCTCCTGGGGCCACCCCTTGCACGTGATGTCGGGGCCGCGGGGCGCAGCCACCGGCCTCGCCCCCACGCTCCAGTCCTTGGTCACAGCAACCCCCCTCCGAGTGCGGCCTCGGCCGCGTCGGCCACCGCCCCGCTCGCCACCAGGTCCTCGGCCGCGGCCAGCTCCGGCGCGAGGAACCGGTCCGGCCCCGGCCCGTCGACCCGCGTGCGGACCAGGCCGCGCACCGCGCCGGTGGCCGCCGCGGGCTCGAGCGGGGCCCGCAGGTCGAGGGCCCGGGTGGCGGCCACC
>DASYMT010000175.1:0-5310 GCA_036008925.1 Acidimicrobiales bacterium
CGGGGCCAGATCCCGGCCACCGCCTGAGAGAGGAGGCTCGCCCATGAACGACTACCTGCCCCTGTTCACCATGCTGGTGCTGGCCACGCTGTTCGCGGCCGTGTCGTTCCTGGCGTCCTCCCTCCTCGCCCCCAAGAAGCCCAGCGCGGCCAAGAGCGCGCCCTACGAGTGCGGCATCGTCCCCACCCGGGAGCCCGCCCAGCGCTTCCCCGTGCGCTTCTACCTGGTGGCGATGATCTTCATCATCTTCGACATCGAGATCATCTTCCTCTATCCCTGGGCCGTGATCTACCAGCGCGACCTGCACGTCTTCGGCCTGGTCGAGATGGTCGTGTTCGCAGTGGCCGTCTTCGTGTCGTTCGCCTACCTCATCAGCAACGGCGCACTGGACTGGGGCCCGGCCAAGAAGGTGCGGACCCCGCTGAGCACGAGGACGACCGAATCGACGGTGCGGCGGGTCGCCTCGGGCGACCAGGCCGCCTGACCCGCGGGAGGCACGGCATGGGGCTCGAGGACCTCCAGCACAACTTCATCACCGGGAACCTGGAGAACCTGGTGAAGTGGGCCCGGCGCAACAGCGTGTGGCCCGCCACCTTCGGCCTGGCCTGCTGCGCCATCGAGATGATGGCCACCGGCGCGGCCAACTACGACCTGGCCCGCTTCGGCATGGAGGTGTTCCGGGCCTCCCCCCGTCAGGCCGACCTCATGATCGTGGCGGGCCGGCTGTCGCAGAAGATGGCCCCCGTCCTGCGCCAGGTCTACGACCAGATGATGGAGCCCAAGTGGGTCATCTCCATGGGCGTGTGCGCGTCGAGCGGCGGCATGTTCAACAACTACGCGCTGGTGCAGGGCGTGGACCAGGTGGTGCCGGTGGACGTGTACGTGCCCGGCTGTCCGCCCGGTCCGGAGACGCTCCAGCACGGCATCCTCACCCTCCACGAGCTCATCCGCACCGGCGAGATCACCCGCCGCCGTGAGGCCACCGGCACAGGGGCGGGCTACGAGCTGGCGGGGTCGCGATGACCGACGCTGAAACGCCTGCCGAGGCCGAGGCGCCTGTCGACGCGGCCGAGCCCGAGCCGGAGCTGGTCCACGGGGCCCCGGTCACCTGGTCGGGGGGCCAGCAGGTCGTGCACCCCAGCCGGGAGGCCTACCTCGACGTGGTCGGCGGGCTGAAGGGCGAGGGCTTCGACCTGTGCGCCGACATCACCGCCGTCGACTACTTGGCCAACCCGGCCCGGATGCTGCCGGACGGCGTTGCGCCCGAGCGGTTCGAGGTGGTGGTGAACCTGCTGTCGCGCACGCAGCGCCGCCGCATCCGGGTACGGGTGCAGGTGCCCGCCGCCGACCCGTCGCTGCCCTCGCTGTTCGACCTGTTCCCCGGCACCGAGGCCCCCGAGCGCGAGGTGTTCGACCTCATGGGCATCGTCTTCGCCGACCACCCCGACCTGACCCGGATCATGATGCCGGAGGACTGGGAGGGCCATCCCCTCCGCAAGGACTATCCCGTCGGCCGCGTGCCCGTGCAGTTCAAGGCCGCCCCGGCCACCCGGTGACCCGATGAGCGCGCGCGAGACCTTCGAGGGCGACCAGGAGCTGAAGCCCAGGGACGAGACGGGCCTGGAGGAGCTGGCCCGGGAGGCGGGGGCCGTCCTGCGCCTGCCCGAGGGCGTGCCCGTCGACCCCGGCGACCTCGACATCGAGGCCCCCGACGACGAGACGATGATCATCAACATGGGGCCGCAGCACCCCTCCACCCACGGCGTGCTGCGGGTCATGTTGGAGCTCGACGGCGAGACGGTGCTGCGGTCCAAGCCGGTGATCGGCTACCTGCACACCGGGATGGAGAAGAACCAGGAAGAGCTGATGTACATCCAGGGGTCGACCAACGTCACCCGGATGGACTACCTGGCCAACTTCTTCAACGAGACGGTGTTCTCCACCGCGGTCGAGTCGCTGCTCGGCGTGGAGGTGCCCGAGCGGGCCACGTGGATCCGGATGCTGCTGATGGAGCTGAACCGGGTGTCGTCGCACCTTTTGTTCATGGCCACCAACGGCATGGACGTGGGCGCCATCTCGATGATGCTCTACGGCTGGCGCGAGCGCGAGATCATCCTGGCCTTCTTCGAGAAGACCACCGGCCTGCGCATGAACTACAACTACATCCGCCCCGGCGGCGTGGCCGCCGACCTGCCCGACGGCTGGCAGGACGACGTGCTCGCCATCTGCGACGCCATCCCGCCCCGCCTGGCCGAGTACGACGACCTGCTCACCGGCCAGCCCATCTTCCGAGAGCGCACCGAGCAGGTCGGCACCCTCACCCCCGAGCAGGCGCTGGCCCTGGGCGCCACCGGCCCCATCCTGCGGGCCACCGGCCTGCCGTGGGACCTGCGCAAGGACATGCCGTACATGTTCTACGAGCAGCTCGAGTTCGACGTGGTGGTGGGGACGTACGGCGACGCCTTCGACCGCTACGCGGTGCGGCTCAACGAGATGCGCGAGTCGCTCAAGCTGATCCGCCAGATGGTGGACCTCGTGCCCCCGGGCGACTACCGCACGCAGGACAAGAAGGTCACGCCCCCGCCGCGGGCCCGCATCGACGAGTCGATGGAGGCGCTGATCCACCACTTCAAGCTGTTCACCGAGGGCTTCAAGGTCCCGGCGGGCGAGGTCTACACCGCGGTGGAGTCGCCCCGGGGCGAGATGGGCGGGTACCTCGTCTCCGACGGGTCGGCCAAGCCCTACCGCTTCCACATGCGCGACCCCAGCTTCTACAACCTCCAGACGCTGCCGGTCATGCTCAAGGGCGGCTTCGTGGCCGACGCGGTGGCCGTGATCTCGTCCATCGACCCGATCATGGGCGGAGTCGACAGATGAAAGACTGCTCGGCCTGATGGCCCGCCTCAGCCCCGACAACGTGCAGCGGGCGCGCGACCTCATGGCCCTGTACCCCGAGCCGCGCTCCGCCCTCATCCCCATCCTGCACATCGCCCAGGAGCAGGACGGCTGGCTGACCGAGGACGCCATGGAGCACGTGGCCGAACTGGTCGGCACCACCGCGGCCGAGGTGTACGGCACGGCCAGCTTCTACGACATGCTCTTCACCGAGCCGGTGGGCAAGCACCTGGTGTCCATCTGCACCAACATCGCCTGTCTGCTCAACGGCGGCTACGAGCTGCTGGAGCACGCGGAGAAGAGCCTCGGGGTCAAGGCCGGGTCGACCACGGCCGACGGGCAGTTCACCTTGGAGGAGGTGGAGTGCATCGCCGACTGCGGCCGGGCCCCGTGCCTGGCCGTCAACTGGCGGTTCTTCGGCAACGTGGGCCACGACGCCTTCGACACGCTGGTGGACGACCTGCGCTCGGACAGGCTGAAGGACACGGTGCCGCCCCACGGGACGCTGAACCGGGTGCGCCGGGACATCACCGCGTGGGCGGGCGGCGTTCCCGCGGCCCAGGCCGCGGCCGAGCGCCGGGCCAAGGCTGCTGCTCCCGCCGCTCCTGCTCCCGCGGCTGAGGCGCCCGTGGCGCCCGCGGCGGCGCCCACCCCCACCGACCAGGACCAGCGGGGCGAGGCCCAGCCCGCGTCGGCCGCGGCGGCCGAGCACGCGGCGGCCGAGGCCGACTCGATCACCGAGCCGGGCGACACCGCGCCGGGCGACACCGCGCCGGAGAGCGGCGGCTCGCGTCCGCAGAAGGGCGACACGGCGTGACCGTCACCGACGCCCGCCCCATCGTCACCCGCCGCCACGGCCTGCCCGAGTCGTGGACCCTCCAGAGTTATCTGGACAACGGCGGCTATGCGGGCCTGCGCAAGGCCCTCACCATGGCCCCCGAGCAGATCACCGAGGAGGTGCTCGCCTCCAACCTGCTGGGCCGGGGCGGGGCGGGCTTCGAGGCGGGCCGCAAGTGGACCATGCTGCGCAAGGCCCAGCCCGTCTACCTCGTGGTCAACGGGGACGAGAGCGAGCCCGCCACCTTTAAGGACCACATGCTCTTGGAGAACGACCCCCACCAGTTGATCGAGGGCGTCGTCATCTGCGCCTACGCGGTGGGCGCGTCGCAGGCCTTCATCTATGTGCGGGGCGAGTTCGCCTTGGCCCAGGAGCGGGTGCAGGCCGCGCTGAACGAGGCCTACGCGCACGGCGCGGTGGGCCAGGACGTGTTCGGCTCGGGCTTCACCGTCGACGTGGTGGTCCACCCGGGCGCGGGCGCCTACATCTGCGGCGAGGAGACGGCGCTGCTGGAGTCGCTGGAGGGCAAGCGGGGCTTCCCCCGCATCAAGCCCCCGTTCTTCCCGGCCGCCATCGGCCTGTACGGCGCGCCCACGGTGGTCAACAACGTGGAGACGCTGAGCAACCTGCCGTGGATCGTGGAGAACGGCGGGGCCGCCTTCGCCGCCTTGGGCCTGGGCCGGTCGACCGGGACGCGCATCTTCTCGCTGTCCGGGCACGTCAACCGGCCGGGCAACTACGAGGTGGAGATGGCCAAGACCACCTTCCGCGACCTGGTCGAGCACTACGGCCAGGGCGTGCGCAACAGCGGCCAGGTGAAGGCGTTCATCCCGGGCGGCGCGTCGTCGCCCTGGTTCGGGCCCGACCAGCTCGACATGGCCCTCGACCAGGACGCGGTGGGCAAGGCGGGCTCCATGCTCGGGTCCGGCGCGGTCACGGTCATGGACCAGACCACGTGCATGGTCCGGGCCGCGTGGCGCATCACCCGCTTCTTCAACCGGGAGTCGTGCGGCCAGTGCACGCCGTGCCGGGAGGGCAGCGGCTGGGTGGAGAAGATCATGCGCCGCATCGAGGAGGGCGCGGGCCGGGAGGACGACCTCGACCTCCTGCTCGACGTGCTGGACAACATCGCCCCCGGTTTGTCCTGGCCGCCTCAGCAGACAACGATCTGCGTGCTCGGCCCGTCGATCCCGTCGTCCATCGTCTCGGGCATCCGCATGTTCCGCGACGAGTTCCTCCAGCACATCAAGGAAGGCGCCTGCCCGTATGGCTGACGCGACCACCGAGACGGTCTCCATCACGGTCGACGGCAAGACGGTCGAGGCCAAGCCCGGCGAGATGATCATCGCCGCGGCCGAGCGGGCCGGGGTCTACATCCCCCGGTTCTGCTACCACCCGCGCATGCGGCCCGTGGGCATGTGCCGCATGTGCCTGGTCGAGGTGGTCGGCCCGCGGGGCCCGATGCTGCAGCCGTCGTGCATGGTGCCGGTGGCCGACGGCATGACCGTCATCACCGACTCGCCGTCGGTGAAGAAGGCCCAGGACGGCATCCTCGAGCTGCTCCTCATCAACCACCC
>DASYMT010000176.1:0-5949 GCA_036008925.1 Acidimicrobiales bacterium
CTCGCCGGTGTGCAGCAGGCGGTCGAAGATGCGGCGGGCACGGCGACGGGCGCAGCCCAGGCCGCGGCCGACGAGGTCATCAAGCAGTTGCCCAAGCCCGATGTCCGGCCTGTCGCCGACCTGGCCAAGATGGCCACCGACGGCTACGTGTTGAGCATCACCCAGTCGGCTGCCGACTACTTCACCGTCCAGGCCGTGAAGGACGGGGTCATCGTGCCCCTCAACCTGCCTGACACCGGGTACTACAGCGTGAACGGCGCCGTGGCCATGTTCGCCTTCGACGCCGACGACAAGCCCGCCGAGGCGGTGCGGATCAACGTCAAATGGCGGTACTCGGCCCGGACCAAGAGGCTGGTCGTGCGGCTGCTCAAGAAGCAGTACCACGAGAACACGGCCGTGACGTTCGCCGTGCAGCCGGTGGGCTATCCGACCGGGAGCTGCACGCCGCTGAGCCAGGTGGCGAACAGTTGCGACGGCTACGCCCTCGCCTTCTACAACCCGGCCAAGGCCGTCCAGGGCCTCGACGCCCTCGACGCCGTCCCCTACCCGACCACCGTCGGCACCCCCTAGTCCGATGGCCGTCACCGCACGCAGCCTCAGGCGCAGTCTGTCCCGCAACCCGGCCTACGGCCGGGTGGGGGCGGGCATCGTCGCCGGCGTGGTGGGCATGTCCACCGCCGCCTTCGGCGTGTTCCACATGGTCCAGCCCTACAAGGGCAACGGGGCCCGCAGCGAGCAGAAGCCCGCGTCGGCCGAGCCGTCGAACGACCCGGCGCCCACGTTCTCGGCCCTCGACCTGACGCCCGTCGTCAGCCAGACGCCGATCGACGCGACGTCCGGGCTCGACCTGTACTCCGTGCCCGCCGAATTCCTGACGGGCGGCGTCGTCAGCGTGGTCGACGCCGCCCCGACAGGGACGACCACCCCGTCCAACCCGGGCCAGCCCAAGCCGGGCGGCCCTGGCATCGTCCCCCCGGGCGGCACCATCACGCCGCCGGGGTTCCAGGGCCCCCCGGGGCGCACCCCCGACGTGGGCGACGCGCTGGCCCCCACCTCGAACATCACGCCGCCGTCGTTCGGCGCCCTCGGCACGCTGCCCCCGGTGTGCACGGGGTCGGTCGCCCCGGCGGTGACGCCTGAGCTGCCGCAGCCCGCAGTGGCTCCGGCCCAGCCCGCCCCGGCCCCCGCCGCGCAGGCCGACGCGCCGCCCTCCGACGGCACCGAGACGAAGCCCGCGGACCCGTGCGCGCCGCCCCCGGCCGAGGAGGGCAGCACCGCCGGCTCGTCGGGCACGCCGAGCACGGCCGGCTGAGCTGCACGGACGATCGCCGCGGCGGCGGCACCACCTACCATGACGAGAGGCGGCCGTTCGGCCGCCTCTCGTTCGTCGCCCGTAGGAGGGACCGACTCGTGAGCACCCTGCCGGGGGGCAGGCTGGCGCCCCCGCCCCCGGTCACGCGTGTGGCCGCCGGAGGGGCGGCATTCCTCATGGCCGCCGTCTTCGCCTTCGCCTGGGCGGGGATGGGGACGCTCGCCAACCTGTCGGAGAACCACACGGCCGAGGTGATCCTGCGCCGAGCACTGGTGGAGCCGACCCGCGCCGCCCTGACCGAGGCCCTGCGCACGCAGCCCCAGTCGCCCGTGGCGGTGGACGACGACCTGCTCAACTTCTCGGTCGACCGCAACCAGGCCAGCGACATCAACCTGCCCGTCGAGCTGGCCGGGCGGCGGGCGGCCGAGCTGTATGCCAACGGCCTGCCCAAGGACCCGGGCATCGAGCGCACCCGGGCCGAACTGCCCCGCAACGTGTTGGCCCTGATGACGGCCGATCGCCACCAGAAGCTCTCCACGGCCAAGACGGCGGCGCTCATCGGCGTGGCCACCGCCTTCCTTTTGTGCGCGGCGATCGCCACCGGTGCGGCCCGGTTCCTCCTGCCCGGCGCAGCCGCCCTTTTGGCCTACCTGCTGCTCCAGTACCACGTGCGGCTGTTCAACCTCTGGGTCGAGCGCAACAGCCCCGGGGCGCTCACCTATCGGGGCAAAGTGCGCATTGCGGCCTTCGGACCGAGCCGCGACCTGCTCTTCGTCGCCATCACCCTGTTGGTCGCGGGCGTGGTGTTCCGCGGCCTGCGAGGGCCGTTGCGGGCCGCCTTCGGCCGCAGCAGGCAGGCCGAGCCCGAGCAGGCGGCCGGGGGAGCACCGGCATGAACGGCGGCTGTGCGAAGATGGGACACGTGACCGCCTCTCCCGACGAGGGCGACGACCACCCCAAAGAAGCGTGCGGCGTCTTCGGGGTGTACGCCCCCGGCTACCCGGTCGCCCATGCCACCTTCGACGGTCTCTACGCCTTGCAGCACCGAGGCCAGGAGTCGGCCGGCATGGCGGTGAGCGACGGCGACACGATCATGATCGTGAAGGACATGGGCCTCGTCACCAACGTGTTCGACGAGCGCACGCTGGCCCCCCTCCAGGGCCACCTGGCCATCGGCCACACCCGGTACTCGACCACCGGATCGAGCACCTGGCGCAACGCCCAGCCCGTCTACCGGGAGCCGGGCGAGGAGGCGGGCTTCGCCCTCGGCCACAACGGCAACCTCACCAACACCGCGGCCCTGGCCGCCGAGGCCGGGATGCTGGCCGGCACGGTCGAGAGCGACAGCGACCTGGTGGCCGAGCTGGTGGCCCGGGCCTATCCCACGGCCGAGCACAGCGACGGGCGTGAGCTGGAGCGGGCGCTGGTCAGCGTGCTGCCCCGGCTGGAGGGCGCCTTCTCCTTCGTGCTGATGGACGCGGGGCACCTGATCGGCGTGCGCGACCCCAACGGTTTCCGGCCCTTGTGCCTGGGCAAGCTCGAGACCGGGTGGGTGCTGGCCTCGGAGTCGCCCGCCCTCGACATCATCGGCGCCCACTTCGTGCGGGAGATCGAGCCGGGCGAGATGATCGTGATCGACGCCACCGGGTGCCGTTCGGTCCACCCGTTCCCGCCCGAGCGGGTCCAGCCCAAGCTGTGCATCTTCGAGTTCGTCTACCTGGCCCGCCCCGACACCCAGCTCTACGGCAAGGAGGTCCACGGGGCCCGGCGCCGCATGGGTGAGCTGTTGGCCGAGCAGTCCCCCGTGGTGGCCGACATGGTGATGGGCGTGCCCAACTCAGGCGTGCCCGCGGCCGAGGGCTACGCCCGGCGCAGCGGCATCCCCTACGGCGAGGGGCTGGTGAAGAACCAGTACATCGGGCGCACCTTCATCGCCCCCAGCCAGGAGATCCGCTCCCGGGGGGTGCGCCGCAAGCTCAACCCCCTGCGGGAGAACGTGGCGGGCAAGCGGCTGGTCGTGGTGGACGACTCCATCGTGCGGGGCACCACCCAGCGGGCCCTGGTCAAGATGCTGCGGGAGGCGGGGGCGGCCGAGGTCCACGTGCGCATCACCAGCCCGCCCTACAAGTGGCCCTGCTTCTACGGCATCGACACGGGCAGCAAGGCCGAGCTCATCGCCGCCAACCTGTCGGTGGGCGAGATCCAGGACTACCTGGGCGTGGACTCGCTGGCCTACCTCAGCATCGAGAACCTCACCGAGGCCATCGGCACGCCCAACGCAGGCTTCTGCAACGCCTGCCTCACCGGCGAGTACCCCACCGAGGTTGCGGTGAGCCCGACCAAGTCGGCGCTGGAAGCCGCACCCGTCCGTGGCTGAGGCCGACCAGCCCGGGACCACCTACGCCGACGCGGGGGTCGATATCGCGGCGGGCGAGCGGGCCGTCGACCTGATCAAGGACAAGGTCAGGTCCACCTACCGGCCCGAGGTCATCGGCGACATCGGCGGGTTCGGCAGCCTGTTCGCCTTCGCCAAGGACCGCTACCGCGATCCCGTCCTCGTGTCCTCCACCGACGGGGTGGGCACCAAGGCCTACATCGCCCATGCCACCGGCCGGTTCAGCACCATCGGCATCGACTTGGTGGCCATGTGCGTGGACGACATCGTGTGCCAGGGCGCCGAGCCCCTCTTCTTCCTCGACTACATCGCCGTCGGCCACCTCGACCCCGAGCACATCAGCCAGCTCGTCGAGGGCATCGCGGTGGGCTGTCGACAGGCCGGCTGCGCCTTGATCGGCGGTGAGATGGCCGCCCATCCCGGCGCCATGGAGCCGGGCGAGTTCGACATCGTGGGGTTCGCGGTCGGCGTGGTCGAGCGAGACGGCATCATCACGGGCGACGCCATCCGTCCTGGGGACGTGCTCATCGGCCTGCCCTCTCCCGGACTGCGTTCCAACGGCTACTCGCTGGCCCGCTCGGTGCTGCTCGAGCAGGGCGGGCGGTCGCTCGACGACCGTGCCTACCCGGGCGCCCACCACTCCCTGGCCGACGAGCTGCTGGAGCCGTCTGTCGTCTACGCGCCGGGCATCGCCGCCCTCCAGCGGGCGGTCGGCGTCCACGGCGTGGCCCACATCACAGGCGGCGGGATCCCCGGCAACCTCAGCCGGGTGCTGCCCTCGTCGGTCGACGCGGTGGTCGACCGCAGCGCGTGGGAGACGCCCCGGATCTTCAGCGAGATCCAGGAGGCGGGCGGGGTCTCGGACGAGGAGATGGCCCGGGTGTTCAACCTGGGCGTCGGCATGATCGTGGCCGTGCCGCCGGACGACGCCTATCGCTCCCTCGACGTGCTGCGGGCCCACGGGTTCCGCGCCTCCGAGGTGGGCGAGGTCGTATCGGGTAAGGGCGATGTCCGCATCAAGGGTTGAGGACGACATGGCGCGCGTGCTGATCGTGGACGACGAGCCCGACATCCTCCTGATGTTGCGGGTCAGCCTGGAGACCGAGGGCTACGAGACGGCCATGGCGGCCGACGGCGAGACGGCCCTGGCCCGGGTGGCCGACGAGCAGTTCGACCTGATGCTGCTCGACGTGATGATGCCGGTGATGGACGGGTGGGGCGTGCTCGAGAACCTCCAACACCACCCCAACCCGCCCCGGGTGGTGGTGGTCTCGGCCAAGTCGTCCGACCAGGACGTGGCCCGGGCCCTGGGCGCAGGCGCGGTGGACTACCTCACCAAGCCGTTCAGCCCCCGCGACCTGTCCAGCCTGGTGGCCGAGGTCCTCACCCTGGACGACGACGCCGTGGCCGGCCACCGCCAAGCCCGCCTCGGCCAGCCCCGCCCGTCATAAGTCGTCGAGTCCAAGCAGCGCGGTCGAGCTCCTGGCCGAACGCCGTCGCGGGCCGCCTACGCGTTGACGAGCCCACCGCCAACCGGCTCGATGCCCAGGTCGCGGTAGGTGACCAGAGGGAAGTAGGGGATCGCCTTCTCCTCGAAGAACCGCTTGGCGATCTCCCCCCTGTCCACCAGGGTCGAGGCCGCGACCACCACGGCCCCCAGGCCCTCCACTGCAGAGAACGCCTTCTGAATCGAGCCGCCGGTCGTCACCACGTCGTCCACCAGCAGGACCCGGGTGCCGTCGCCGATCGGAGCGCCTTCCACCAGTTTGTTGGTGCCCCGGCCCTTCGGCTCCTTGCGGACCACGAACCACTGCTTGCCCGCGAGCACGGCCACCACGTGCGCGAACTGGTCGGCCCCCATCGTCAGCCCCCCGACTGCGTCGAAGCCCACGCCGTCGACTGCGTCGAGCATGGCCTGGCTGGCCGCGGCCAGGTCCGGGCCCTGGGCCAGGGCCGCCTTGCCGTCGATGAAGTCCCGGCTCAGCTCGCCCGAGGCGAGTACCACAGGCTCCTCCAGCCGCAGCAGGCCTCGTCGGACGATCTCGATGACGTGTTCGGGGCGGGCGGGCACGACCCGAGTCTACGACCGCCCCCGCCCTCCACCTCGCGTTTCCACAGGGACAGTGCCTGTGGAAATGCCGGTTAGTAGGCGGCGAGGGCGCGGGCGGCGGCGGCGATGTCAGCCACCTGGGGGAGCACGGCGCTCTCCAGCGTGGGCTCGTAGGCCACGCACGTGTCGAGG
>DASYMT010000177.1:0-6417 GCA_036008925.1 Acidimicrobiales bacterium
TGTTCTCCGAGCTCGACCCCGCCCGCAGCGAGGCCTTGGTGGCCCACCTGCCCGCAGGCCAGGCCCTGCTCACCACGGCCGGGCCGCTGCCGCCCTTGGCCCGTCCGGCCGCCACGGTCCGGGTGGTCGACGGGGCGGTCGTGGCGTGAGGGCCTACGCGTGAGGGCCTACGCGTGAGCGGGACGTGGCGGCCGCTGCCAGGAGAGGGCGGCGGGCCCCGGCCCGTCAGGGAGTCGCTGGACGGCTTTGCCCGGCGTCTGGGCGCCCCCCAGGCCGACGCGCTGGCCACCGTATTCGCCGAGTGGGAGGCCATTGTCGGGTCGTCGGTGGCGGCCCACGCCCGACCCCTCTCGCTGGTCAGGGGAGCCCTCGTGGTGGCCGTCGACCAGCCCGGCTGGGCCACCCAGTTGCGGTACCTGGGACCCCGGCTGGTGGAGCGCATCGGCGAGGTGGCGGGGCCTGGTGTGGTGGACCGGTTGGAGGTGCGTGTCGAAGCGGCCAAGTGACCGTTTCTGTCACACCCCAGTGGTACAATGGCACCATTGCAATTCAGGCTGCTGACCAGCACTTTTGTCGCCCGAATTGCCTCCAAGCCCCCTCCGTTGAAAGGGCGCGCCCAGTGGCGATGACAGCAGTGCCCGCAGACGACTCGAAGAAGCCTGAAAAAGCCTCGTACAGCGCCAAGGACCTCACCGTCCTGAAGGGCCTCGACCCCGTGCGCAAGCGGCCCGGGATGTACATCGGCAGCACCGGTCCTTCGGGGCTGCACCACCTCGTCTGGGAGGTGGTCGACAACTCTGTCGACGAGGCCATGGCGGGCTACTGCGACCGCGTCGACGTCACCCTGCTGGCCGACGGCGGCGTCCGGGTGGTGGACAACGGGCGTGGCATCCCCACCGACATCCACCCGATCGAGAAGAAGAGCGGCGTCGAGGTCGCGCTCACCGTCCTGCACGGCGGCGGCAAGTTCGGCGAGGGCGGGGGGTACAAGGTCTCGGGGGGGCTCCACGGCGTGGGCGTGTCCGTGGTCAACGCGCTGTCCGAAAAGCTGATCGTGGAGGTGGACCGGGACGGCAGCCACCACCGCATGGAGTTCGCCCGGGGCGGCAAGCCGGTCACCAAGCTCGAGGTGGTGGGCACCGCCCCCGGCGGCCGCACCGGCACCACCGTGTCGTTCTGGCCGGACCCGCTGATCTTCGACGAGATCGAGTTCCGGGCCCAGACCGTGCTGGAGCGGCTCCAGATGTACGCCTTCCTCAACAAGTCGCTGGAGATCCGGTTCCGCGACGAGCGGCCCGGCCACGACCAGGAGATCACCTACAAGTACTCGGGCGGCATCGTCGACTTCGCCCGCCACCTGAACGCCACCAAGGAGCCGCTGTTCAAGAAGGTGGCGTTCTTCGAGGCGACCGAGGACACCCAGGAGGTCGAGGCCGCCCTCCAGTGGAACACCGGCTTCTACGAGGGCATCCACAGCTTCGCCAACGGCATCGCAACGGGCGAGGGCGGCATGCACGAGGAGGGATTCAAGAAGGCCCTCACCAACGTGGTGAACAAGTACGCCCGGGGCAAGGGGCTCGTCAAGGAAAAGGACGACAACCTCACCGGCGAGGACATCCGCGAGGGCCTCACCGCCATCATCTCCGTGCGCCTCCAGGAGCCGCAGTTCGAGGGCCAGACCAAGGCCAAGCTGGGCAACGTCTCCATGCGCTCGCTGGTCGAGCGGGCCACCAACGAGAAGCTGGGGGAGTGGCTGGAGGAGCATCCCACCGAGGCCCGCCAGCTCGTGAACAAGGCCGTGCAGGCGGCCCGGGCCCGCACCGCGGCCCGCCAGGCCCGGGACCTCATCCGGCGCAAGTCGGCGCTGGAGGGCGCGGGCATGCCCGGCAAGCTCACCGACTGCGCCACCCGCAACGCCGAGGAGGCCGAGCTGTTCATCGTGGAGGGCGACTCGGCAGGCGGCTCCGCCATCCGGGCCCGCAACCCGCAGAACCAGGCCATCCTCCCCATCCGGGGGAAGATCCTGAACGTCGAGCGGGCCCGCATCGACAAGATGCTCAAGAACAACGAGATCCAGGCGTTGATCGGGGCCATCGGGGCGGGCGTGAGTGAAGAGTTCGACGTGGCCAAGGTGCGCTACGGCAAGGTCATCCTGCTGTGCGACGCCGACGTGGACGGCTCCCACATCCGCACCCTGCTGCTCACCTTCTTCTTCCGCCAGATGAAGGACCTGGTGGAGCAGGGCCACGTCTACGTGGCCCAGCCGCCCTTGTTCTCCACCGTGGTGGGCAAGGAGAAGATCTACCTGAAGGACGACGCGGCCAAGGAGCGGTTCCTGGCCGAGCACCCCAACCACAAGAGCGAGTTCAACCGCCTGAAGGGCCTGGGCGAGATGGACTTCGACGAGCTCGGCTCCACCACCATGGACGCCTCCAAGCGCACCCTGCTGCGGGTCGACGTGGAGCAGGCCGCCATCGCCGACGAGGTGTTCTCCATCCTCATGGGCGACGACGTCGAGCTGCGCAAGCACTTCATCGTGACGAACGCCAAAGACGTTCGCTTCTTGGATATCTAGAGAGTTGAGCACCAGTGAGTGATGTGACCGCACCCCCCACCGGCGGGCCGGACGACGGCGATGGGACTGGGACGGCCTTCGGCAACATCGAGCCCATCGAGATCCAGGAGGAGATGGAGCGCTCCTTCCTGGACTACGCCATGTCCGTCATCATGCAGCGGGCCCTGCCCGACGTGCGCGACGGGCTCAAGCCGGTGCACCGCCGGATCCTTTGGGGCATGCACGACATGGGCGTGCGCCCCGACCGGCCGCACATGAAGTGCGCCCGTGTGACCGGCGACGTCATGGGCAAGTTCCACCCCCACGGCCAGCAGGCCATCTACGACGCGCTCGTGCGCATGGCGCAGCCCTTCTCGCTGCGCCATCCGCTGATCGACTTCCACGGCAACTACGGGTCACCCGACTTCCCTCCCGCGGCCGAGCGCTACACCGAGTGCCGGCTGGACCCGCTGGCCACCTACATGCTGGCCGGCATCGACGAGGACACCGTCGACTTCAGCCCCAACTACACCAACGAGTTCGAAGAGCCCGTCGTCCTGCCCGCCCGGTTCCCGAACCTGTTGGTGAACGGCTCGCAGGGCATCGCGGTGGGCATGGCCACCAACATCCCGCCCCACAACCTGGGCGAGGTCATCGACGCCACCGTCCACCTGATCGACAACCCGGAGGCCACGCCCGACGACCTCATGCAGTTCGTCAAGGGCCCTGACTTCCCCACCGGCGGGTTCATCCTGGGCCGGGCCGGGATCCTCGACGCGTACCGGACGGGCCGGGGCAGCATCAAGATGCGGGCCCGGGCCGAGATCGAAGAGGGCAAGAACGGCGCCCGCATCGTCATCACCGAGTTGCCGTACCAGGGCTCGCTGGGGACCATCGCCCAGCGCATCAAGGAGCTGGTCGACTCGCGGGAGCTGGAGGGCATCCGCGACATCCAGGACCTGTCCTCCGGGCTCGACACCAAGCTGGTCATCCCCCTGAAGCGGGACGCGCCGGCCAACGTGGTGCTCAACAACCTGTTCAAGCACACGCCGCTACAGACCAGCTTCGGCGTGAACATGGTGGCGCTGGTCGACGGCGTGCCCCGCACGCTCAACCTGGCCCAGATGCTGCTGGCCTACATCGACCACCAGGTCGAGGTCATCACCCGCCGGTCCGAGTTCCGGCTGAAGAAGGCCAAGGACCGGGCCCACATCGTTGAGGGCCTCATCAAGGCGCTCGACATGATCGACGCCATCATCACCCTCATCCGGGGCTCCGACGACCGGGGGTCGGCCCGCGCCGGCCTCATGGCTGCGCCGTTCGAGTTCACCGAGACCCAGGCTGAGCACATCCTCGACATGACCCTGGGCCGCCTCACCCGGCTGGGCCGTTCCCAACTCGAGGAGGAGATGGCAAAGCTGCGCGAGGAGATCGCCGAGCTGGAGGCCATCCTGGCCAGTCCGGAGCGGCTGCGGGGCGTGATCAAGGACGAGTTGGCCGAGATCCGCGAGAAGTTCGTCACCGAGCGCAGGGCCGAGATCACCTACGACCCGGGCGACATCGGGATCGAGGACCTCATCGATGACGAGCCCCTGGTCGTCACCATGACCAAGGCGGGCTACATCAAGACCGTGCAGGCCGGGGCCTTTCGCACGCAGGGCCGGGGCGGCCGGGGGGTAGCCGGGGCCAAGCTCAAAGAAGAAGACCTGGTCACCACCATCATCCACACCACGGCCCACGCCTACCTGCTGTTCTTCTCGAACCGGGGCAAGGTCTATCGGCTGAAGGCCCACGAGGTGCCGATGAAGGAGCGCACGGCCCGAGGGACCCACATCGCCAACCTCTTGCCCTTCGGCCCGGGCGAGCATGTCCAGGCCGTCATCGACACCCGAGACTTCCCCGAGGACCGGCTGCTGTTCTTCGCCACCAAGAAGGGCATGGTCAAAAAGACGGCGTTCTCGGAGTACGACAAGTCTCGCCGGGACGGGTTCATCGCCATCAACCTGCGGGAGGGCGATGAGTTGGTCCGGGTGATCCAGACGTCGGGCACCGACGACATCTTCATGGTCACCCGCAACGGCACGACCGTGCGGTTCAGCGAGTCGGACATGCGGGCCACCGGCCGGGCCGCGCAGGGTGTGATCGGGATGCGGCTGCGGGAGGGCGACGAGCTGGTCTCGTGCGACGTCGCCCGGGACGAGGCCGCCATCCTCATGATCACCGATGCCGGGTACGGCAAGCGCACGCAGCTCGACAAGTTCCGCCGCACCGGGCGGGGCACCATCGGCGTCAAGGGCATCAAGCTCACGGCCAAGCGCGGGTACGTGGTGGCCGCCTTCATGGTGGGCTTGGAGGACGAAATCTTCCTGGTGTCGTCGGGCGGCGTGACCAACCGCATCCCGGTGCGGGGCATCTCGTCGCAGGGCCGCGACGCCACCGGCGTGCGGGTCATGAACCTGGACGAGGGGCAGACGGTCGCGTCGGCCACGCCTATCCTCACCGCCGACGAGGAGGAGGACTCGGCCGAGTAGTCGGCCGCCCGCCCGCCCGCCGCCCTCCCCTTCGACAGCTCCCCGTTCTTCCCCGGCTGCCCCTGCTGACCGTCCCGTGGACGATCGGCACGCACGCTTCCCCCTCCAACCCGAACCCTCACCTTCGTTGGAGGAACCCATGGACGATCACGATCACGACCGCGACCGCGACCGCGGGCAGATCCTGCCCCTCGTCGCCCTGCTCATCCTCACCGCAGGCCTGGCCGTGCTGCTGCTGGCCAGGCTGGGCGGGGCGGCGAGCGCCCGGGCCCAGGCCCGCACTGCGGCCGACGCCGCCGCGCTGGCCGGTGTGCTGTACGGCCGGTCGGCTGCGGCATCGGTGGCCGAGGCCAACGGCGCCCGGCTGGTGCGCTTCGAGGCCCGCGCGGGCCAGGCCTTCGTGCGCGTCACCCTCGGGCAGGCCACAGCCACCGCCCGGGCCCGTCGCACCCGAAGCCGACCGTCGAGCCATGAAGGGCGGGCCCCGGCCGGTCGGACGGGATTGGCCCCGGCCTTGCAGGCGGCGCTAGCCCGGGCCGCGGCGTTGTTGGGCCGGGCCGTGCCGGTCACCTCGGGCTACCGGTCGACGGCCGAACAGGCCCGGCTGTGGGCCCGCCGGGACGGCAACCCCTATCCGGTGGCCCGACCCGGCTCGTCGGCCCACGAGCGGGGCCTGGCCGTCGACGTGCCCCGCAGTTTCGTGCCCTTCCTGTTGGCCGTGGCCCGCCAGGCGGGCCTGTGCCAGCCGTACCCGGCTGCGGACCCGGTGCACTTCGAGTTGTGTGCCGCGGGGCGCTCATAGGGACCGACTACCCTCACCCTGTGGCACAGGGAAAGCGGGTCAGACGCGTGATCCGCCGCGTCGACACGTGGACCGTCCTTCGCTTTTCCGTGCTCTTCTACCTCAGCATGCTGGTGGTGGTCCTCGTCGCGGGCGTGCTGCTGTGGGTGGCGGCGTCGGCGGCCGGGGCGGTCGACAACTTCGAGAAGTTCGTCAAGGACCTGTTCGTCCTCAAGTCGTTCA
Organism: Acidimicrobiales bacterium; assembly: GCA_036008925.1. GTDB lineage: Bacteria > Actinomycetota > Acidimicrobiia > Acidimicrobiales > JAUTXP01 > DASYMT01. Next base: position 6,110 of record DASYMT010000177.1, read on the forward strand.
ACCTCCGGCCCGGTCTCATCTTCCGGGCCACCTTCGTGGGCGGCCTGCTCCTCGTGCTGCTGGGCACCGGGGCCAACGTGCTCATGGCGGTGATCTACAACCTCACGTCCGACGTGGTCGGGGGGATCGAGGTCAGCGTCTTGGAGGAGGACACCGCCCGCCGCTCGCCGGTGTGACGGCCGGTTTCGAGCACCGGGAACGGCTCGGGCCGGTTGCTAGGCTGTCCTGCGGTTTGCGCCGATGGGGCTGTAGCTCAGTTGGTTAGAGCGCAGCACTGATAATGCTGAGGTCGCTGGTTCGATTCCAGC
>DASYMT010000178.1:0-4762 GCA_036008925.1 Acidimicrobiales bacterium
GCGTGAGGGCCGGGGCCACGTTCTCGTCGTAGGCGGCCTTGCCCTGGTCGTAGGCGGCCGAGCCCTGCTCGTACAGCGCAGCCGCGGCGTCGGCCAGGGCACCGAAGGCGGCGATGGCCGCCTGCTCGGCCTGGTCCCGAAGCTGCTGGAAGACCGGGGCCAGCGTGTCGTACGCCTGCTGGCCGGCCGCCTCGATGGCGTCACGGGCCTGGTTGCGGGCGTCGGTCAGGGCCGCGGCCACCGTCTGGCCGGTGGAGACCAGCGTGCCGAAGGCCTGCTCGATGCCGTCGCGGGCCGCCTGCTTGCCCGACTCGTAGGCCGCCAGCAACTGCTCGAAGACCGGGACCAGCGTGTCGGCGACCTGCTGGCCGACGGCCTCGAGCTGCGCCCGGGCGTCGTCCTTGGCCTGGTCGACGGTGCCGAACGCCTCGACCGCAGCGGCCACCGCCGCGTCCCTGGCCGCGTGCAGTTGGGCGGCGGCCTCTTCGAACACGGCCTCGATCTGCGCGGCGGCGTCGTCGAAGGCGGCCCGGCCCTGCTCGTAGGCGGCCTGGCCCTGGGCCCGGAGCTGGGCATAGGCATCGGCCAGCACGGCGATGGCCGCGTCACGCCCGTCCTCCAACTGCTGCGCCAACTGCTCGAAGACGGGGGCCAGCGTGTCGTACGCCGTCTGCCCTGCGGCCTCGGCCGCGTCGCGGGCCTGCGCCGCGGCCGGGCCGACCGTGGCCCATGCCTGCTCGAAGGCGTCCTGGGCGGCCTGCTGGACCGGGTCCAGCGGCCCGGCCGAGGCCCGGCCCACGAACGAGGCCGACATCGTCACTGCACACACGAGCGCGACGAATAGCCGTACAAATCCCTTCATTGCCCTACCTCCCGTGTCGGTGAGACTCCGGAAAGGGAACGGGGCAGTTGCTCAAACCTTGCGGCGAACTGCTGTGTGAAATGAATCGATTGTGAGTGTGCCAACGATTGCGGCGTCGTGGTCGGCCACCGCCACCCATCCGTCCGGGCTGTCGAGCAACGCGGCCAGCACGTCCTTCATCGACGAGCCGAGCGCGACCCTTGGCCCGTCGCCGGGGCGCACGGGATCGAGGTCGGCCCGCTCGACCGTGATCACGCTCAGGCGCTTCACGCCGCGGTCGGCACCCACGAACCCGGCCACGAAGTCGTTGGCGGGCCGGCCCAGCACCACCGCGGGCGTGTCGTACTGGGCCAGCCGGCCGCCCTCGGCCAGGATGGCGATGCGATCGCCCACGCGGACCGCCTCGTCGATGTCGTGGGTCACGAACACCACCGTCTTGCGCACCTCGGCCTGGAGGCGGAGGAACTCGGCCTGCAGCCGGGCGCGGGTGATGGGGTCGATGGCGCCGAAGGGCTCGTCCATGAGCAGCACCGGGGGGTCGCCCGCCAGCGCCCGGGCCACGCCAACCCGTTGGCGCTGCCCGCCCGAGAGCTCGTGCGGATAGCGCTTGGCGAACCGGGCCGGGTCGAGCCCCACCAAGTCGAGCAGCTCGTGCGAACGGGCCCGCACCCGGCGCTTGTCCCACCCGAGCAGCCGGGGCACGGTGGCCACGTTCTCGGCCACCGTCTGATGAGGGAAGAGGCCGACCTGCTGGATGACGTAGCCGATGCGCCTGCGCAGGACCACCGGGTCGAGCCGGAGCACGTCCTGGCCGTCCACCTCGATGCGCCCGGACGTGGGCTCGATGAGCCGGTTGACCATCTTCATGGTCGTGGTCTTGCCGCAGCCCGAAGGCCCCACGAGCACGCAGACCTCCCCCGCCCCCACGTCGAGGGACAGGTTGTCGACGGCGACAGTGTCGCCGTAGCGCTTGGTGACGGAGTCGAGACGGATCAGAGGGGACGAAGGTAGCCTCCGACCGTGCCGAGCTACGGACCCCTCCTCGGGGCCAACGGGCCCGGGTCGTGGATCTGGTGGGACTGGGTCGGTCGACACGGCGACACGCTCTACGCGGCGGGCCGGGAGCACGTCATCCTCACGTTCTGGGCCGTGGCCATCGGCATGGCCATCGCCCTGCCCCTCGGCGTGGCCGCGTGGCGATGGCGGTTCGTGCAGGCGCCTGCCCTGGGCCTGACCGGCGCCATCTACACCGTGCCGTCGCTCGCCCTCTTCGCCATGCTCGTCCCGGTGACGGGACTGGGCCGCACCACGGCCGAGATCGGGCTGGTGGGCTACACGCTCCTGATCCTCATCCGCAACGTGGTGGCGGGCCTCGACGGCGTGCCCGCCGACGTGCGCGAGGCGGCCCGGGGCATGGGCCTCACGCCCCTGCGCACGCTGCTGCGGGTGGAGCTGCCGCTGGCCGTGCCCGCCATCGTGGCGGGCGTGCGCATCGCCACCGTCACCACCATCGGCCTCGTCACCGTCACCGCCCTGATCGGACAGGGCGGGTTCGGCCAGTTGATCTACGACGGGCTGCTGCGAGACTTCCGCACGCCGCTGGTGCTCGGCACCGTGCTGTCGGTGGCGCTGGCCGCCGGGGCCGACGTGCTGCTGGTGCTGGCCGAGCGGATGCTCACGCCGTGGGCCCGGTCGCGGGGCCGGGTGGTGTAGCGCATGTGGCGCTTCCTGTCCGACGTGGCCGCCTGGTTCACCGCGGCCGAACACTGGCAGGGCGACCACGGCATCGTGCACCGGCTGGCCGAGCACCTCGGCATGTCGGCCGCCGCCACCCTCGCCGCGGTGGCCATCGCCCTGCCCATCGGCCTGGTGCTCGGGCACACCGGCCGGGCCGCGCTGGTGGCCGTGAACGTGTCGAACATCGGTCGGGCCATCCCTTCGTTCGCCCTGCTGGTGTTCGGGGTGCAGCTCTTTGGCATCGGCGCCAAGCCCGCGTTCATCGCGCTGGTCGCGCTGGCCGTCCCGCCCATCGTCACCAACGCCTACACCGGCATCCGGCAGGTCGACCGCGACGTGGTGGAGGCGGCCCGGGGGATGGGCATGCGCGAGCACCACATCCTGCTCAGGGTGGAGGTGCCCGTCGCCATGCCGCTGGTGATGGCGGGCGTGCGCACCGCGGGCGTGCAGGTGGTCGCCACCGCCACCCTCGCCGCGGTGGTGGCGTGGGGCGGGCTGGGCCGCTACATCGTGGACGGGTTGGCCCAGAAAGACAGCGTTCAGGTCTTCTCCGGGGCGTTGCTGGTGGCGGTGCTGGCCATGCTGGCCGAGCTCGGACTGGCCCTGTTGCAGCGGGTGTTGACGCCCGCCGGGCTCCGCCTCCGGCGCCGGGGCGCGCGTAAGGTCTCAATTCTTCCGGGTGCAGCGGCGGCGCCCGAGGTGGGCTGAGGGAACACACCAACAACAGAGAGGACTGTGACCCATGCGGGCATTCCGTACATGGGCCGTCGGGGCGATCGTGCTTGTGCTTGCCATGGTGGCGGGCGCGTGCGGGTCGGGTGGCGGCTCCAACGACACCGCGCCGACGACGACGACGGCCAAGGTCAAGGCATCCATCACCATCACGTCGGCCAACTTCTCGGAGAACGAGATGCTGGCCCAGATGTACGGCGCGGTGCTGGCCAAGGCGGGCTACAACGTCAGCTACAAGCTGAAGCTCGGCGCCCGCGAGGTGATCGAGCCCGCGCTGGAAAGCGGCCAGGTCGACTTCATCCCGGAGTACGCGGGCAACTACCTGAGCTTCCTGGACAAGACGGCCGGGAGCCTGTCGGCGCAGGAGACGGTGCGGCGGCTGCAGACGCTGCTCACGGCCAAGGGCATCACCGTCCTCGACCCGTCCGAGGCCACTGACGCCGACGCCATCGCCGTCACCAAGGACTTCGCGGCCAAGAACAGCCTGAAGACGATCTCCGACCTGGCCAAGGTGCCGGGCACGCTGACCCTTGGCGGCCCGGCCGAGTGCGAGACCCGGGTGACGTGCAAGGTCGGCCTGGAACAGGTGTACGGGCTCAAGCTGAAGTTCAAGTCGCTCGACGCCGACGGGCCGCTGACCCGCGCCGCGCTCGACAAGGGCGACGTGCAGCTCGCCCGGGTGTTCACGGCCGACGCCGACCTGAAGACCAAGGGCTACGTCGTGCTCGAGGACGACAAGCACTTCCAGCAGGCGGGCAACGTCACGCCGGTCATCCGCAGCGAGAAGCTCGACACCGAGGCCCGGGTGCTGATCAACAAGGTGTCGGCCGCGCTGACCACCGACGCGCTTATCGACCTCAACAAGTCGGTGCAGGTGGACAAGGAAGACCCCAAGGCGGCGGCCGAGAAGTTCCTGAGGAGCAAGGGCCTGCTCTAAGGCTCCCTGGCTCTGCGGCTCCCAGGCTCTGCGGTGAGGCGGTGAGGGACGCGGCCCGCGCGGGGGGCTGGCCGCGTCCCGCCGCCTCCTAGGAGAGGTTGCTGGTCACGGTGCCCACGGTGGGTGCCGTGGCCAGGGCCGGCAACACGACGGGGCCAGCGCCCGTGCAGTTCTCATGCCCCCTTATGCCGCTCGGGCCGAGAACGCAACAGCCCTCTTCGCACGACCGGGTCAGCGCGCTACCGGGTCAGCAGCGGCCTGCGCCGGGAGCGAGCGACGCCAAGTGGTCGAGCACGTTCTTGGCCGCCTGGCCGGTGAGGGGCTGCGGCGTGCCGGTGTCGTCGATGCGGGCGGGCGAGAACTGATGGCCGGTCGGGCCCGACGGGCCGAGGTCGACCGACAGCAGCCCGGTCTCGGGGGTGGGCGAGTACCAGACGAAGTTGCCCAGGCTGTAGTTGATGAGGGACTGGCCGCGGGTCTGAAGGCCTTGGAGC